>JAUWLH010000059.1 GCA_030613835.1 Candidatus Bathyarchaeota archaeon
CCGTGTCGTTGGCTGGATATGGGGCTTACAGTAGCTCAAGGTACCCCTCGCCCATGAGGGGGGAGTAGTAGGGAACACCTGCTATAACATTGCCTCTCACGTACTTGACACTGGTTCCTTGCCAGAACCGGGGCAGCTCACCGTCCTCAACTCGCAGGACGTAATGATGTCTGACGCTCAACGGCTCGTCCGATCGCTGGAAGCCATCAGGGGCCAGATACTGCACCAGGAACAGGTTCCCTCCGTAATCGCTCAAGTCAACCCCCTCCACCTCTACCTCGGGCACGTAGAGCCACGGGAAGAAGGATCTGATATCGAAACGCAGTAATCGCCAGAGGAAGCTGAATAGTCCGGAGGGCAGCTCCCCCGAGGGAGGCTGGTCATAGTTAGAGAGGAAGACATTGGACCCGACCATCGAGCCGTTCATCGTGTAGGTGAGCCTGTTCCACTCCCAGTCGCTGCCGCTTGAGTTTGCCCCCGGCGTAAGCTCCTGGTTCACCGTGACATCGTACCAGTCATGCTCCGTGGACGTATCATCCACCTTCAACAACTCGACCCGGGTCTCCAGTACCCCGTACGGCTCCTGGTACTCCACCTCAGTCCTGGTGCCCGCTAGAATTAGAGAGGAATCACCGTAACTCAGCGTCTCGTTGAGCCACTTGTAGACAGCCTGAAGATTTTTGGTCGTGAACTCATAGTCCTTCACAATGATACTATGTTCTACAGTCTTTTCCCCAGATCTCTGGAGCCACACCCCAAAGGCAACGATGCTTGTCGTATTGTCAGTATCACCGGACAACGTCAGGGAGCCATTGTAGATCCTCTTGAATTGATCTGTGTCATTTCCAAAAAGGATGATGGGGGTGCCGTCTTTCAGGACACCCGCCCACCGGGTGGCGTTGATATTATTCTTTGAATTGACGAGAAAAGCGGTCTCTCTGCCATCCTCGATAATACCTATGACACCAGCGTCTTCAGCACTCACATGCGCCAAAACGGGAACAGGAACCAAGATCATCATAACGAGTATCAGAGGTACTCCCTTTCTCCAAGACAAGGCAACCTGAACATTAGATTCCGTGTATTTAGGTTTGATACAAGTATCAACCCAGCTCAGGAAACGGGGCTTCGACCTGATCAAGGCCAACCCCTAGCCCTGTTTCCGGTACTCGGTGTAGCTGAAGGCCACAAGGTACACGCTGGTGATTGAGATGGGCAACACCACACGCCAGATGTCGTACTCGGTAACCGGGATGCTCAACATGGCAATCACACTGCAGACCTTGAAAAGCAAGCCGGCCCTATCATGGGTGGACCGCCACACCTTCTCGCTACTGAAGGTCTAGGGTGTCATGATCCCGTAAAACCAGTTCATCTCTGCCTTGGCCAGGAAGTGGGCGAGCCCGATTCTTGATTCTGATTCCTTTTTGTCATCCATTTCGTTAATCAGTGTCCATTATTATTGAGATAAAAAACATTATTTGATTGCAATAGACAAAAATTTATTTGCACGACCCTGTCTTAGATGGTGCATGCCTTGGTAGCTCAGTGGTAGAGCGGCAGCCTTGTAAGCTGTTGGCCGCGGGTTCGACTCCCGCCCGAGGCTCCATTTCTCATACATTTATCTCCGAATCATAGTATGTATTCTCAACCATTGGATTAAGCCAAACTATAACGTGACCATATGGGTTGATTATAAACCGAGCCGCGTTACTTTTTCTTGGAAGCACCCTTCTTGACTGGCTTTTTCGCGTGAGTCTTGGCAGCGGCCTTCTTACGGCGCCTCCTCTTTTTTGGGGGCTCCTCCTCACAATCATGCTGGCGCCTCACATGCTGCTTCATGCCTATCTCGCTGTTGAAAGTCTTGCCACAAAAGGGACACGGCACAGCGATGGCCTCCAGCTCGATGTTCTTGCCCAGGAGGTCCTTCTTGAGCTGCTTGATGAGCTTCTCGCCCTCGGCGTAGCTCAGCTTCTTGCCTGTCTTTAGCCTGATTCCAACGGTGAGTTTAAAGTTTCGGAACTCCTGTTCGTCCCTCTCCAAGCCAACCTCATTAACTGTGCCCAGCAATTTTGGATCATCTTGTGCCATTATTTCACCAGACAGGAATCTACAGGATTGAAGGGCTAAGGACTTAAAAATCAATCCCTGAAAAATGGATTGTCCCGAGAAGTGATTTAGGGGGTATTGTTATTTGGGACAAACCAAAATCAAAGTATTATTGCCTGTTTTTGGTAATACCATGTGGCATCTTCATCGAAATTGTATTAAACTCATACAATAATCTGTTGGCGGTTTAATAGAAAGGGGTTTCAAATTAGAGGAATGGAGATCATTCTTAAAGGTAGACACGGGCTACGCGACTGATGTTGACGGGAAGTGGGGCAGTTTCCTTGAGACCCAGAAAGGAACATACAGAGTAACCATACTCACCCCTACGACCAGTTCACAGTCCTGCTAGGGGGCTCGACCATGGTGGTCAAGGAGATCGACGACCAGCTAATTGAATACCCTATAGCCGAGAACATTGTTCACGTGACACCGAAGGGAATAACCCACATCCTTGTGCCTCTAGATGACGCGATCCTCTACGAGTGGAGGCAGGGCCCTTTCGAGGCGGAGCCATGCCCCGGCGTATTCGAAGAATACACTAAAACAGGGAACGGGCCCTCTGATTAAGTCGATTTCTTACCAAAACTGACCACGAGGTCAACGAGCTTTTTTGCATCAATCTCGGCTCTTGCCCTCCAGTCAAGGTGCAGGATGCCCGAATCATCCTCGCCCAGATAACCCTGATGGATGTACCTATCGATGTTAAGCTTGACCCTCCAGCCAGGTAGCTTCTCCTGCAGGATCCGCTCCACGTCCTGACGCGGGACCTTGCCCTGCTTGGAGATTATATAGGCCACCGAAACGGCTAGGCCAGCAATGTCATCGATACGCCAGCCAATGGTCTTGGCGGTCTTCTGGTCCACTGTGCCCCTCATGATGATGTAGTACCTAGCGTCCTGCAGCTGGGCGTTTGTGGGTTCCACGATACCAGGCTCCTCCAGGACCCTAGTGACTTTGAGGTCAAGTGGCTGTAGCTGCTTGTCCAGTACCTCGATGATGTTCTGCCAGTCGGCCCCCAGCTCCTTGCGGAGCTCCCAGCCGCGTACCCCGGGCAGCCTGTGGTGCGTGAAGAATAGTAGGTGGACCGCGTCTTTTAGCTTCCTCTGGTATACCTGCTCTGTCCTGCTCAATCGTTTCGCCATAGTTTCCACTCCTCGTAATCTACCATCACAGGTAGGCTGACCTTCTGCTGACCCGGATCAGGCCGCTGCTCTACGTTGTGGATGATCTTGGTCTCCTCCATAATCCTATCCCAGTGGGCGTTTGCGTACCCGTACCCGACCATAAAGACAGTCAGGTAGGCCCTGTAGACGGTTACCTCGTAGGTCTCCGCCCCGATCCACTCCCAGTAATCGATGATGCCTCCCGGTCCGACGCGCTCCCCGAGCTCCTTCCAGAAGTCCTCGACAGTATCATTAAACCCTTCTCCGGGTATGAAGCCCATCTTTATAGCCTCGTCCATGCTGGCGTACTCGGTGTCCCGCTCCTCGACGAGACCGTCTTGCCACCTCTCATCGAAGGGGATGAGTCCCCCCCAGTAGCCTAGGCTTTCCGCGAGGGTCTTGGTGCTCATCTGCTCCATCTCCATGAGGGGATGCCATGACCTGAGGAACGCGTTGGCTATGGCCCCTATGTCCATTGCCATGAGGCTCTGGCTTAGCATGAAAGGGTCCTTGTACAGCGTGGTTGACTGGTGCTCGATCCACTGGTTCTGCCTCTCAAGCACAAGGCTAAGCTCCTTGAGGGCCTGGGCGTCCAGGCAGAACTCCTGGACGTTCTTGATGTTTGGGTAGTTCTTCTTGATGACGCCGATCACGTAATCGAAATCGATATCAAAGGGCTCTATCTTGCCGCTCTGCACCATTCTGCACAGGTTGATGACGCTCTCAAGCTCGGACATCTTACTCCTCCACTAGCGTCGGGATCGAGACGGTCTCGGATTTATGTATCATGACGATGTGGACGTCCTGTCCCTTGAACGTGACCTGGCTGGGGGTGATGGCCATGTACTGATCGGTGGTACCATCCATGGTAGAGACGATAAAATCACTGACCACCTCCTTGTTCTGGGGGTCCATGTGGAGGTCGAACTCGTCCACCGCCCTGAAGGGGCTCAGGATGTTCTGCTGCAGCGCCAGTAGGAACGCCATAACGCTGCTGCTTCTCTCGCCCCCGCTGTGGGTGTAGGGGTCAAGTTTCTGGAGCGCTGCCCCATTGAAGCCGACGTAGATCTCCAGCCCTGCCTCCTCGATGTCATGATTGTTAGTGAGCCTGACCTCGCCTGATGCCTGGAGCTTTCTTAGGAGCTGCTTGTACCGTATGTTGACAGCGTCCAGCATGGATTCCGTCATCTCGCGCCATTTCCTCTGGCGTTCCTCGATCTCCTGTAGTATCCTGACCCTGTTGGCTCTGACCTCTTCGATGCGCTTCTGGATCTCCTTGTAGGTCTCGTTGTAGCTCTCGTACATCTCCTCGGCCTCGTCGGGGATGTTCGCCATTCCCATGAGGATGCCCTGAGTCTTCCTGATCTCGTTGAGTATATCGTCGCCAGTCCTGCCGGTCTCGATCCTTTGGCCCCTGATGATCGCGTCTGCCTCAGAGTCCTTCAGGTCCCTGTTGGCCCTGTCTATCTCGCCCTGGAGCGCCTGGATCCTGCGGCTAAGTCTCTGCCTCCTGTCCTTCAGGAGCGCCAGTCTGATCCTGGCGTCGATGTACATGTCGTTTGCCTGCTCTATCTGCCTACGGACCGACTCCATCTCGTTGATGAGGCGCAGGCTCTCCTCCTCTGCCACCGACAGCTGGTTGGCGTAGGACTTTAGCCCTGTCTGGACCAGTATCCTCTGGTCCCCGAACTCCGTGCTCAGGCTAGTGTATGTCTCTGCCTGGGTTTCCTCTATCTGGGTGAAGAGACCGAAGTAATCGTCCAGCTTGGCGGGGCCGTCCTGGATCTGTGAAAGTAATGACTTGAAGCTTGACTCGAACCTCTGCCTCTGCTCCTGGCTGTTCTTGAGTATCCTGTCAAGCAGGGTGATCTGCTCTCTAGCCATATTGATGCTGTACTCGCTTACCCCGATGGCCCTCTCGGACTCTATCCTCTTCTCGATGATGTTGTTTCTGAGTGCACGCATCTCCCTCAGGGATGCCTCGGAGTCCATGATGCTCTTAGTGTTCCTGTCCATCTCGGCCTCTGCCTCGGACATATCCCTCTCGGTATCCTTGAGCTGGCTCATGAGCTTCTGGACCTGTGCCTCAAGCATCATGACCCGGCTCCACGCCATCTCCTGCTGGAGGAACACCTGCCTAGTCTGTAGCTGCTTCTTCTCCTGCAGCCTCTCGTTCTGCTCGCGCCAGTAGCTGAGTGTCTCCCTGGCCTGGTTCATCAGGCTACCAAGGCTCTGCTCCTCGCTCAGGATACCGCTTAGCTTGCTCCTTGCCTCGATGACATCATCCCTAAACGTTTCGTAGCCCACCGCTGACTCCAGTATCTTGAGCCGCTCCTTCGGGTGGATGTTGGCGAACCTGGTGGGCATGGTCTGGTGCATGATGATGAGCATGTTGTTGGGGTCAAAACCAAATGTCTTGAGTAGGCTAACTACCTCGACTTTTGAGACGTTCCTCTGGTTGAGCTGGAAACCGTACTTGCCGTCCTTGCGGAGGGTCCTAGTGAGGGTGATGGCGTCCATGTTGTACTGGGGGACGGGCCTGTAACCGTTCGCCTTCAGGCTGTTGTCCAGGCTCAGGGTTACCCTTGCGGACTCCGCACCCCACCTTATGAGGTCGCTTAGCTTTTTTGATCTCTCCGTGTAAGTGTCTCCGAGGGCGACGCAGATCCCGAGCAGGAGGCTGCTCTTCCCTGAGCCATTTGGCCCGCATACGACGTTCACTCCTTCCTTGAGGGGTATACGGGCGTACTCGTATGACATAAAGTTCTCTAGAATTACCTCTCTGATCAGCATCGGGTTTCCTCGGACTCTTTCAACTTAGATGAGACTCATTTTTAAACCTTAACCAAAGGAATCGGAAAGGGGAAAACAGTGAAAACCTCGAAACGGGTATCATGTTATGAACATTATGATTGAGTTAACCGATGTCCAGGAAGAGCGGGCCATGAGACTTCACAAGGAGGCCATCGTAGTCGACACCCACTGCGATACCCTGATGCAGTTCCTCAAGCAGCCGTACGGAAGGCCACCGGCAAGAAAACTGGGGGAGTGGGGCGACAGGGGACATCTGGACCTTCCTAGGATGAAGACGGGAGGGGTGACCTGCCAGACCTTCGCTGTGTACACCGGTAGGAGAGCCATCGTGCCAGAGGCATCGTTGATGGCCATGCTGATGGTGGACAAGTTCTACACGGAGATTGAGGCAAACGACGGGATCGTGGCGGTTACCACCCACGACGAGATCATTGAGGCAAAGAAGGTCGGGAAAGCTTGCGGGCTACTGAGTCTGGAGGGCGCAGAGCCGTTGATGGGCGAGATAGCCGCTCTTAGGGTCTATTACAGGCTGGGGGTCAGGATGCTGAGCTTCGCGTGGAACTACAGGACACCGTTTGCCGACGGTCTGGGCGCTAAGAGGAGCGAGAGCAAGCTGCCGGAGCTAGGGGTCCAAGGTCTTGAGGAGATGGACAGGCTGGGTATGGTCTTCGACGTGAGTCACTTGGCGGACAGCGTGTTCTGGGACGTGGCTGATGTCATGAAGGGGCCCTTCATCGCTAGCCACAGTAACGCAAGGGCGCTGTGTGGCCACGCTAGGAACTGCGACGATGATATGATTAAGGCCATAGCGGACCACGGAGGCGTGCTTGGGATGAACTACGCGCCTTCCTTTGTTAAGGAGGGAGGCGAGGGCGCGACGGTGGACCACATGGTTGACCATATAGACCACATAGTGAAGCTTGTGGGTCCTGATCATGTGGGCCTGGGCTCCGACTATGACGGCATCGGCAACCCACCGGAGGGAATCGAGACCGTTGACAAGACCCCTAATGTCACGAGGGTTCTGGTGAAGAGGGGTTACAGCGATGAGGACATACTGAAGGTCCTTGGCGGCAACCATATGAGGGTATTCAAGGAAGTTATTGGTTAGCCAACAGTTTCTTTAACTCTCCACCCAATCTATTTCTCATGTCAGCTGGTTTTAGGGGTTCAAAATACTGCTGGATGAACGGTAGCATTACTGAGACGAAGGACGCGCTGGTCTCACCTATGGAGCCGATCCATCTCGGTATCTTTGAGGGGATTAAAGCTTACGTCGAGGGCGACGTGCTGGGAGAGGGGACCCTCAACATCTTTGGCTGGGAGCAGCACATCGAGCGGCTGTGGAGGAGCGCCGCGGTGGATGGGCTTGCCATGCCGTACACAAGGGAGGAGTTATTGGAGGCGGTTCGCGCATGCATCATCAGGAACGATTATGTGAATAACACGTACATCCAGCCCAGGATATGGCCCAAAGCGGGAAAGCCCGAAGAGAGCCATGTGGTGGTACCCACTTGGCCCTTCGAGACGCTTCTCGGTAAGGTTAACCCCCGTTTCGCGTGGGAGAGACGGTTCATGGTCAGCAGCTGGAGGAGGTTAAGCAGCGACGCCTTGCCACCCCAGGCCAAGAGCTGGGCCAACTACCAGAACAGCATGCACGCCATTAGGGAGGCAAAGCGGTGCGGGTACGACAACGCCGTCTTCCTGGACAAGCGGGGCTTCGTCTCGGAGGGTACGCTTGCGTGTCTAATGGTGGTACGGGACGGTAAGGTCATCACCCCACCGGTTACTGCATCTATCCTTGAATCGGTTACACGTGGATGCTTCATCGAGTTCATACCGGATCTGAGTATTCAAGTGGAGGTTAAGGACTTTACCAGAGTGGAGCTTTACGCCAGTGACGAGGCGTTCCTCTGTGGGACTGGAGGAGAGTGTACACCGATTACAAGCATCGACGACATAAAGCTGGGCAACGAGTACCCTGGGTCGATCACGAAGCAGATTGCGGAGTACTACGCGGAGAT
>JAUWLH010000063.1 GCA_030613835.1 Candidatus Bathyarchaeota archaeon
CGTCAGTGGTCTTGAGGCCACATATGATGACGTCGTACCCTCCCATGTGTTCGATGGCCTTCGCTAAGGTTAAGCTTGTGGCCCACGTGTCCGCGCCGGCGAAGGCCCTGTCCGTGGCCAGGAATCCCTCGTCCGCGCCCATGGCTATGGCGTCCCTGAGGGCGTCAGCCGCCCACGGGGGACCCATGGTTAGTACCTTGACGACTCCGCCGTGCTCCGCTTTGATCCTGAGCCCCTCCTCGATGGCGATCTCGTCGAAGGGGTTGATTACCGCGGCGACTCCTTCACGGATCAGTCGCCCTGTCTCCTCGTCGAAGTTTACCTCAGTGGTCTCGGGGACCTGCTTGATGCATACGACGATGTTTAAGCTTGTACTCATTGTAATCAGCTGTTTATTGTCTATCAGGAATGTCGCTTCTATAAAAAATCGAGTGTTGGGCGAAGGGGTTTTCAATACATGTCGATGTCTCATGGTTATGGTGCTCATGGTCGAGGATATTCTGGATGGGGCCAGCGTGGAGTACAGGGTCATGGAGCTTACCGACAGGGCCGTGTCCGTCGATGACGTGATCCAGTTCTCGAAGGAGGAAATCAACCCCGGCGAGATATGCAAGACCATCATAGTGAAGTCTAAAGTGGGGTTCACAGCCCTCTTCCTCAGGGGCTCTGACAGGGTGAGCTTCAAGAAGCTGAAAGGGGTCACGGGGAAGGCGCGTATAGCGTCACACGAGGACGTGATGGAGGTCTCTGGCGTTATGCCCGGTGCCGTATGTCCTCTTCTTGTGCCAGTCCCAGTCATCGTTGACTGGAAACTGCTCGCACTTGACAGGGTGAACTTTGGCTCGGGAGACCACCTGTATGGCGTGGAGATGAGATCGGCAGATCTTAACAGGGTGCTGGACTTTACAGTCACCGATTTCACCGAGTGAGCCGCCCTAATTACAATAAATTTATACATTACGTCATATTTATGACATACCGATAAGGAAATAAATCAACAGCACAACAAGAACAGAGAAAACCGGTTGAAGCCACGCATGTCACCCAAGAAACCCACCAAGAAAGAACTGGAGAAGATGCTGGAGATCAGCGAGGACAAGGCAGGAAAGTACCTCAAGGAGCTACAGTACGCCAAGGCCGACCTGCAGAACATACAGAAGCAAAACCTGAAGCGCCTCCAGGATGTGAGGGACAGGGCCAACGGCTCAATCCTCCAGCAGCTGATACCCATTCTTGACGAGCTTCAGATACTCGGCTCAAACGATGCCGAGATGGACAAGCTAGTCGAGGGGGTCCAGATGGTGGAGAGGAAACTCATGAAGATACTAGAACTGGAGGGCGTCCAGCCCATCGAGGCAGAGGGGCTCAGGTTTGACCCCTTCAAGCACGAGGCCATCATGGAGGTGGAAACCCTGGAAGTCGAGGAGGGCCTAGTCACCGAGGAGATCAGACGAGGCTACACGTACAAGGACAGGGTACTGAGGGCAAGCGTGGTCAAGGTGGCGAGGGCGCCGGATGTTGTTGAGATAAAGATAGAGGACGATCAAGATGAGTGAAACAAAAAGAGAAAAAATCATAGGCATTGACCTAGGGACTACAAACAGCGCCGCAGCTGTCATGATGGGAGGCAACCCAACGGTCATCCCCAGTGCGGAGGGACCAACGGTTGCGGGCAAGATGTTCCCCAGCGTCGTTGCATTCACAAAGGAGGGCCAACTACTGGTGGGAGAGTCCGCTCGTAGGCAGGCAGTAACAAACCCGGAGGGAACCATCCGTGAGGCGAAGCGCCACATGGGCACTGACAGGAAGATCACGCTGCACGGCAAGGACTATACGCCCCAGCAGATCAGCGCCTTCATACTACAGAAGATCCTGCGGGACACCGAGACTTACATGGGCGAGAAGGTGACCAAGGCGGTCATCACGGTACCCGCACACTTCAACGATAACCAGAGGCAGGCCACCATCGACGCAGGTGAGATCGCGGGCCTCAAGGTGACCAGGATAGTCAACGAGCCCACGGCGGCAGCGCTGGCATACGGCCTGGACAAGACCGACCAGGAGATGAAGATTCTGGTCTTCAGCTTCGGCGGCGGAACCAACGACACCACCATCATGGACTTTGGCAACGGGGTCTTCGAGGTGTTGTCCACCAGCGGAGACACCAAGACGGGCGGAGCCGATGTCGACACCGTCGTTATGGACTATTTGATCGCGGAGTTCAAGAACGAGACCGGTATCGACCTCACATCAGACCAGAAGGCGATGGCCAGGCTCAAGGAGGCGGCCGAGAAGGCCAAGATCGAGCTGAGCAACCTGATCACGACTGAGATCGAGCTGCCCTACATCGCCATAAACGCCGACGGCCCGCAGAACCTAAAGATCACTCTGACCAGAGCCAAGCTTGAGCAGATCGCTATGCCCATCGTAGAGAGGATCAAGGAGCCCATTAGGCGCACCATCAGGGACTCTGGGCTCACGGCGGACAAGATTGACAAGCTCATCCTGTTCGGCGGCATGACCAAGATGCCGCTGGTCCAGCAGACGGTCGAGGCCATCCTCGGCAAGAAGATGGAAAGGGGAATCGACCCAATGGAGTGCGTCGCCATAGGCGCTAGCATCCAGGGAGCGGTCCTAGCAGGGGAGATCGATGATATCATCCTCCTTGACGTAACCCCGCTGAGCCTCGGAGTCGAGACCATGGGCGCGGTCATGACCAGGATCCTTGACAGGAACACGACCATCCCCACAAAGCAGACCAAGGTATTCAGCACGGCGGCCGATATGCAGACTGCGGTAACCATCAACATCCTCCAGGGGGAGCGATCCATGGCCGCTGATAACGTCAACCTGGGCAGCTTCAACCTCGCGGGTATACCCGCGGCACCCAGGGGCATACCTCAGATCGAGGTTACTTTTGACATCAACGCCGATGGGGTCCTCACTGTGTCCGCCAAGGACCTTGGAACAGGAAAGGAGATGAGCATCACCATCCAAGCGGCAACAAAGCTCAGCGACTCCGAGAAGGAGCGCATGATAAAGGAGGCCGAGCAGTACGCCGAAGCCGATAAGGATGCGAAGGAGGCGGCCGAGATCAAGAACCAGGCCGACAGCCTAGTCTATAGCACAGAGAAGCTGCTGAGCGAGCAGTCCGATAAGATCTCCTCAGAGATGAGGGAAAAGGTCATGGGACCGCTTGAGGCGCTCAAGACCGCCACGAAGGATGGAAGTACCGCTGAGATCAAGTCCAAGATGGATGAGCTCCAGAAGGTGGCCCAGGAGATGGGTGCATCGCTGTACCAGCAGGCGGGTGACCAGGTTCCACCGGGCAGCCCCCAGCAGGGACCCCAGCCTGAGCAGCGGGACCAGGGTAAGAAAACCGTCGAGGCCGACTACAAGGTAGTCGAAGAGGACGAGAAAGAGTAAAACTATTTTTTTCTCACCTAAAACATTTTTTAAATAACCGCATCATCCAGTCGTTGCTCATCGCATGGAACCTACGTATTTCAGGGCTAGAGCCACTTGCTTCTATCGTTCTCGGCGATGATCTCGTCGAGGAGGTCCCTGAAATCGATAAGCTGCTCCATTGTCACATCGGCGCTGAACGAGTCATCAGATGCCTTCCTGAACTCCTCAACTATCATCCTGATGACCATGTTGGTGTCCTCGTCCACTGGGAGGCTGAAGTGGATGCGCTTCATGGGAGATACCTTCAATGCACAGAGATTTATGCTGTGTGTAATACTACCCGGTGTTCAACAAGGTTTATGAGCCAGTTTCGGGGAGAAAATGCAATTACAAGAGGCGCTACTGTTTGTCCGATAAACGTGATTACTACGAGGTCCTAGGTGTCGATAGGAGCGCCTCTGCTGACGATATCAAGAAGAGTTTCAGGAAGCTGGCCTTCAAGTTCCACCCCGATAGGAACAAGGATGATGGCGCCGAGGAAAAGTGCAAAGAGAGCAGCGAGGCAGACGCCATCCTCAGCGACGACCAGAAGAAGGCACAGTACGACAGGTTCGGACACGCCGGCATCAGGGGTGCGTACAGCCAGGAGGACATCTTCAGGGGAGTAGACTTTGGCACCATCTTCAGGGACATGGGCTTCGGCGGCGACGATATATTTAGCAGGATCTTCGGCGGTATGTTCGGTGGTGGGTTCCAGACATCAAGACGCCGCAGAGGCCCGCCAAGGGGCAGGGACATCGAGACCCGCATCGAGATTACCCTTGAGCAGGCGGCGAACGGGGCCGAGGTCGAGCTTAGATTAAAAAGCTCGGTTACCTGCACCCGGTGCGGGGGCAACGGAGCGGAGCCTGACTCACATGTCATCACATGCCCCCAGTGCCAGGGAAGGGGACAGATACAGCAACGGACGAACAGCATATTTGGTCAGATGGTAACCCTGACGACATGCCCAAGGTGCAGGGGAAGGGGACAGGTCCCTGAGAAAACCTGCACAAAGTGTCACGGCAACGGCCTTGAAGAGAAGCGTAGGAAGCTCAGCGTCAAGGTACCGGAGGGCATTGAGGACGGTGTCTACATGACCCTGCGGGGACAGGGTGACTCGGGGATGTATGGCGGACCCAAAGGAGATCTCTACATCCAGGTCAGGATCAAGCCCCACAAGGAGCTCATCCGACGTGGGAGCGATATCATCTACGAGGTTGAGATCAACTTCCCCCAAGCAGCTTTAGGGACCGAGATAGAGGTGCCGGTGCTTGGAGGGCGTGAGCCCATCACGGTGCCCAGTGGAACCCAGAACGGGGACATCATCAGGCTGAAGAAAAAGGGCATGAAGGGGCGGTTCGGCTATGGGGATCAACTGATCCACGTCACAGTTACTGTCCCTAGAAGGCTGTCAAGGAAAGAAAGGCATCTCATACAGGAACTTGAAAAGGAACTGGGTAAAAAGAAGGGTATATTCGGCTAGCGCCTGTCGATTACCTCATTGACGCCTGGGCCGGTGCCTATGAAGGATACTGGCAAGCCGATCTCTTTCTCGATCTTTGTGACGAATTCCTTTGCCTCGGCGGGCAGGCTATCATAATCACTTGAGCTCGCGATCTCAGGGTACAGGATGTCCATCTTGGTTACAGCGATCTGTGTCGCACCATTGATCCTTGCCGCCCTCTTGGCCAGCGCGTAGTTGAATGGCGCCGCCCTCCTCTGGCGGCCTGTGACCGTTCCATATTCGTCCCAGTTGCGCTTCTTGGCCTCCTCGTGGCTGATCTCGCCTTCAAGTGGCCCCTCGCCTACACGGGTTACGTAAGCCTTGCAGACTAGAACGACATCCGTGATCCGTGTGGGACCGACTCCTACGTCGCTGCATACCGCAGCGGCACACACGTCCTTACTGGTTACGAATGGGTACCCTCCGTGGAACAGGCTGATATACGTTCCCTGTGTGCCCTCCAGTATGACGTTCTTGCCCTCATCAAGGGCATCATTGATTATCATGGGCACGTCCTTGAGGTAGGGTACCAGCTCGGGTATCTCCCTCGCCATCTTGGCTACCCTGTAGGCCCTGTCGGCGTTACACGGGCCAGTGCCAGTGCCGGTCGTGCCTATCTTCTCCTTCAGGTAACCCTGCTTGTCTTTCTCTATATGTTTGGACTCGATTATCGCGCACTGGGGATCAAGCCAGAATCTGCCCTCGATGCCCGTTTCCATGATCTCCTTGAGCAGGATCTCAGTGTTCACCAGTACACCTGGACCGATGAGCTGGACCGAGTCCTTGTTCACGAACCCACATGGCACCATGCGGAGCTTGTACTTGACGCCGTCCTTGACGACGGTATGCCCCGCGTTCGGACCGACACCGCCCCTCGCTACTACCGCAGCATCATCTGTCACAGCTAAATAGGATACTATCTTGCCCTTGCCTCCGTCTCCGAAGAAACCATCAACAACTATTGTGCAGCTCAAACATAACTCACCAGAGCCAAACACACCACGCCTGTCTAGCGATATAAGTTTAACGAGCGATAACCGGTTTTAAACATTGAATTTAACATATTCGTGTAAAACCTGCATGGGGTCAAACATTTATAATACATAATCATGAATTTTAGGGGAGGAGGATTCTCGCTTGAACCCTATAGAACTGGTAAACGAAAAGAGACTCATACTATCGTTGACCTGAATAAGCTCTGGTATGTGCCAAATTATTAAGCATAAATACTTTCCCAGCTTGACCTCTTGAGACATGTTGAAGAATCTGCTCCACTCTTTGGGTGTTGGCTACTCCTAGTCGGGTTGGAAACCCAGCCTCTAAAAAAAATTCTGTAATCTGAAAAAAGATGAAATACCAACATTCCTGAGGGTCTGCTTACCTGTTACTAGATGCAATCTAGGAGAGGAGGTCCATAACTGACCTGATGATGGTCTTGGTCACCACGGACAGCGAGGATATCTCCACGTACTCGTTTGCCTCACACGTATTACCGCCATCGGGACCCAGAATAATCGTGGGAATTCCTCCGTGAACGACGATATGGTTCGTGTCCGCGACGCTCGTCTCGACCACATATCGCACCTTCCTTCCACTGAACTTCTCAAGGTTCTTCGTAACAGTCTGTACCAGCTTGGAATCAGGCGGTGTAATGTAGCTCGTGGGCGCGGGCGTCGGCCTCTTATCCCATGTAAGCTTGTACCTGGACTCGATGCTGGCCCTCCTGACCACCTCGTGGATTTGCAGCGCGGCCTCCTGGACGGTTTGGTTGGGCAGTATGTGCCTGTCGATCCAGAGCTCCGCGTACTCGGGCACTAGGATGTCAGTGCCACCGCCGCTTAAGCCTGTTACACAGATACTGCCCCGCTTCCTATATTCTCGCATGTAGCCCAGCTCGTTCTTGCCCATCTTGGAGATAGCGATAGCGACCTTTGACGCATCCACTACTGCGTTGATGCCGCCTTCGAACACGGCGTGGACCGCTTTGCCGAAGAACTGTAAATGGAATACGTGCCTGCCCAGTTGGCCGATGGTTATGGTACCCATCTCGGACTGCTCGGGAACGATACAGAAGTCAACGTCCTTGAGGACGCCGCTGTCTATTAATGCGTGCACCCCCCTACTCCAGTTCTCCTCGTCCGTGGTAGCCGTGACCAGAACGCTACCGTTCAGCTCCACACCCGACTTTACGATGGCGTCCACCGCGTCCAGTATGCACGCGGCCCCGCTTTTCATGTCATGGGCACCCAGGCCGTATATGCGCCTGTTCTTGACCACTGGCACCAAAGGCTCGGTCTCCCAGCCCTCGAATGCGTTGAACGTATCAACGTGAAAGTTCAGCATAACCGTGGGACCAGCCTCAGGACCCCTGATCCACCCGACCAGGGTGTCCCCGGTCTCCTCCACGGGAAGCCTCTCCACATCGTAAAGCCCGATGTACTTGAAGTAGCTCTCAAGCCAGTCCACCAGCCTATGTTCCTCTCCAGACATCGAAGGGGTGGAGATCAGCCTCTTCACCAGCTCAACTATCTTATCAGTCTCAACGAGGGAAACGGGATCCATAATGGAAATCATACCGCCCCGTCCGTCTTTAAGTCCATCGACCAGGGAAACTCTAAGAGTCGCCGAGTGGAAAAACAGGGCATGAGGCTCAAGGAGAGGCTCCACTACACAGCGGAGGCCCAGTGGGACAAGGAGACCGGCGGAGAGGTAACCGCCAACGGCTTCAAAGTAAGCTTCGACACGCCACGGGACCACAGCGGGAACGAGAGGTACCCATGCCCGGACCAGCTATTCCTGGCAAGCATCACTGGCTGCCTAATGAACACCTTCCTCTACTACAGGAACCACATGGGAGCAGAGACCAGGGACATCAAGATCAGCGCGGAGGCTGAGATCCAGCTAGTGAACCCCCTCGGCTACAGGATAAAGGGGATCGAGTCCCACATCCAGGTCTGGAGCAGCAAAGAGGACGCGGACCTCAACACTACCTGCGCCGAAC
>JAUWLH010000017.1 GCA_030613835.1 Candidatus Bathyarchaeota archaeon
GGATAAAAGGCGTCGGCCCCAAGACTGCCCTGAAACTTGTCCGTGAGCACGGGAGGATAGAGGATATGCCCCCGGATATCCGTGATAAGCTGCCTGATACCGTTGACCGGATACGAGACCTGTATCTCAACCCTGACGTGACCGATGATTACAGCGTCCAGCAGGGGGTTCTGCAGGAGGAAGAACTGGACGCCTTTCTGGTAGGCGAGAGGAATTTCTCCACAAAGCGTGTGCAGACCCTCATCAACAGGATGAGGAGCAGTGCTGCCCAGAAATCACTGAACGAGTTCTTCGGAGGCAGAGGATGACCCTATTCAAAGAGCTGGCGGCCCTATGCAAGAGCTTGGAGGCGACCACCAAGAGGAAAGAGAAAACGACGCTCATCTCCGGGTTTCTCCACACCCTGGGAGAGTCCGAGATCAAGCCAGCCATCCTTCTTATCATCGGCAGCGTCCTACCTGAGACCGATGGCCGTTCACTTGACGTCGGCTGGAGGACCATCAGTAGGGTCATGGATAGGAAGGGCCAGACCACACTTTTCAGGCGAGACCTGACAATCCACGATGTCTACGATACCCTCATCGAGGTCGCCGACTCGGAGGGACGTGGCAGCAGGAAGAACAAGGTCATGCTAATAGAGCGGCTGTTCTCAGATGCCGACCCAGTTGAGGCCGAGATTCTGGTCAGGATAATCTTCAGGGAGATGCGCATAGGTGTCAACGAGGGCATGATGATGGAGGCCCTGGCCGAGACCGTGGGCGTTCCAGGCGACTTGATCAGGAGGGCGCTCATGATGACTGGTGACATCGGCAAGGTGGCAGAGGAGGCCGTCCTAAGGGGAGAAGATGGCCTAATGAGCCTGGAGGCGACCCTCTTCGTTCCATTGAAGCCCATGCTGGCGAGTACCGCGAAGTCCCCCGAGGAGGTCATCAAGGATCACGGGGGGAAAACTGCATTCGAGTACAAGTATGATGGGGCGAGGATCCAGATTCATGGGAAAGACGGCGAGGCCCGTGTCTTCAGCAGGAGGCTCAGCGATGTCACAAAGAGCCTTCCCGACGTAACATCTATCATACGTTCATTCGGCATCCAACGGGATTTCATCCTTGAGGGCGAGGTATTTGCCATCGGAGGTAGGGGGAAACCGCTGCCGTTCCAGGACCTGATGCGGCGGTTCGGACGAGTCAAGGACGTCGAGGAGATGGTCAAGCGGATCCCGCTCCGGCTCCACCTGTTCGATGTGCTGTACTTGGGTGATGGGCTTCTCATCGATGAGCCATACGAGGCGAGGTGGTCCGAGCTGGAGAGATTGGTCCCACATGAGTTTCTCGTGAAGAGGATCGTGACTAGCGAGCCCGCCGAGGCCGAGGAGTTCATGGCGTTGGCCATGAAGGAGGGGCACGAGGGGTTGATGGCGAAACGCCTCGACAGCAAGTACCGCCCCGGGAGTCGGGGCAAGCTGTGGTACAAGCTCAAGACCACCGAGACCTTGGACGTCGTGGTGGTGGCAGCTGACTGGGGCTCAGGGAGAAGGCGTGGCTGGCTGAGCAACTACCATTTGGGTGTCTGGGACGGCGACGAATACCTAGTCATCGGGAAGACCTTCAAGGGGCTCACGGACGAGGAGTTTAGGTGGATGACCGAGCACCTGCAATCAATCAGGGAGCGTGAGACGGGGTATACCGTCCACGTCAGGCCAGAGCTTGTGGTTGAAGTCGTCTTCAACGAGATCCAGAAGAGCCCCCACTACAAGTCTGGTTATGCCCTGCGGTTCGCAAGGATCAGACGCATCAGGACGGACAAGGGCGCAGATGAGGCCGATACACACCAGCGGGTCAACGAGCTCTACGAGAAGCAGTTCGAGCACAAGGACAGGCTCTAGTTCTTGCCTATGTTCCTGAGGACAGAGATAACCCTCTGAGCCAAAGAGTCACCGCTTATTGGCGTTCCCTCTGTCTTGGGTACTGTCCTCAACTCGATGAGCTGGTAGTGGGTAAGCAGACCTATCATGATCACGAGGCCCACAATCACCGTCCACCAGCTCAGCGCCGTGAAGTAGAGTGTGAACGTTTTGGTTATCTGGATGCCCGCTGGCATCGTGACCCCCAGCGAGGCGAGAACGATGGCGAATATGCTGATGTAGTAGACCCAGACAATCCTCGTCTTCAGGGTCTCGGACTCGTGCCTGAGCTTGTCGACGCTGTCGATCTTTTCCTGCCGCTTCTCCTCGAACTCTATGACATCCATGGCCTCGGGGTCCCGTTCGATGATGCCTTGTATCTTGGAGACGGCCTCCTGGTCCTCCTTCATCATCCTGTTCCTCTGGGTGCTTTGGTATGTCCTCAGCCTTGAATCAAAATCTTCATCGAAGAGAAGCCACCACATGACAAAGTTGCCCCCTGAAAGCAACAGCGCGATTAGTATGAGGATGTATGGCTCGGTCAATCTATCTTGATATCTGGCGATTAGGCTATAAAAATTAAAAGAAAAAAGGGGGTTTTAAGCGTCCTTCAGCTGGTCCAGCGGGGGTTTCAGGTCCATGGGGATAGGCGGCTTGTAGACCCTGCCTGCCAGCCTCGTGACCCACTCCTCCTTGACCTTCTTCAGCAGCTCGGGCTTCGTGAGCAGCTCAAGCCCAGCGGATGCGTGGACCTTTGTGCTGAAGATGAGTCCCTTGTGGCCGATGCTCATGCCGTTCTGAGCGGTGAACTGCCAGCTGTGGCCCGGAGTACCGAGCATGCAGCATGTTGTGGTGAACTCGATGGTGGGTGTTACCCAGCTCACGTCGCTAACGTCGGTGCTTCCCGCGCCGACCATCCCCTCCCTATAATCGTCGAGGATACGGTCATCAAAGTTCACGTCCCTGAGCTTCCTCCAGTCTGGCCTGTTGGATTTCTGGAGGCTGTTCATCTTTTTGTCGATGTCGACGAACTCCCCCATCTTCGTGGCGAATGCCTCTTCCTCGTCGCTGAACTTGGGCGCCCCGATGTCCCTCATCTTGTCCACTATCAGGCTTGCCAGTACCCCGTTGGGCAGTTTGTCGTAGCAGCCTGTGAGGAACTCCACCTTGCTGGTGGTCCTTGCCATGAGGTTTGCCCCCTTGACGATGTCCATGATCCAGCCATAGATCTCGTCCACCTGGGCCCTCTGTGGTGCCCTGTTGTAGTACCATGTCCTAGCGTAGGCTGGCACGACGTTTGGCTGTCCCCCTGTCGCTTCGTGTATGTAGTGGACCCTTGCCTTCTCGATTACGTGCTCACGCATGAAGTTGACGCCGTTGCTCATGAGCTCGACCGCGTCCAGCGCGCTGATGCCGTTCTCGGGGTCGCCTGCGCTATGGGCAGTCCTTCCATAGAAGTGGACCTTAAAACTATTCATGGCGTTGCTTGAGCCTGTTCCAGCGGTGTTGGCGCTGCCCGGGTGGTGGGCTAGGACAACGTCCACGCCGTCGAACAGCCCATGCTTGACCATCCAGATCTTGCCCACTAGGGTCTCCTCGGCTGGGCAGCCGTAGACCTTGATGGTGCCTGGGATCTTGTGCTCTTCCATGGCTACCTTGAGGGCGATTGCAGCGGCGACCGCGCCTGCCCCGTAGATATTGTGTCCGCAACCATGCCCCGGTGCCCCCTCCTTCACTGGGTCCATGTAGGGGACGGCCTTCTGGCTGATGCCAGCCAGTGCATCCAGCTCTCCTAGGATGCCAATGGTTGGACCTCCCTCTCCGTTGCTCCATGTGCCCATGAAGGCAGTGGGCATCTCGGCGACGCCCCTGTCCACATTGAAGCCTGCCTTCTCTGAGATGTTTGAAAGGTATTCAGCCGTCTTGAACTCAAGGAGGCCGAGTTCGGCAAAGTCCCAGACCTTGTCGCTCCACTCGATTATCCTCTTCTCGTTCTCTTCTATCCATTGATAAGCGGTATCTTTCAACTTGATCAGTAAATTGTACCGTCTATGAACTTTTTAAAACCATCCACGGGGCTAATCGTCGGGCCAGTTGGGCAGCCTTGCCTTCACCGCTTGGAAAAGGAAGTGCCCTAGGCCGATGGTCACGAGTCCCTGGATGATGTTGAAGGCGGCGATCAACGGGAGAAGTCCTACCGTGGCGCCCCATGGGACTCCCCAGAAGTTTGGGAGCACGTAGAGGTTGATAACCGTCATGATGAGCACCCTTGAAGCGATTCCCAGTGCCCATGCGTGGTAATTGGTACCAATACGAGTTTTGAAAAGGACTGATTCCCCCAGGTATAACCCGAGGACCGTTGATAGCTCGGCGAGGGACTTCATCGAGGCCGAGATCCAGTTGCCGCTTCTCATGAAGATACCCAGTCCCGCAACGATGCTCGTGGTGATGGCGGGTGAGAACCCGTACATGAACAGGCTCATTATGATAGGTATACCCGTGAAATCGAACTTGAGGTTGGGGTACCACGGGAAAGGGATCTTCAGGCCTGAGTACTTTAGGGAGTAATCAAACACGATGACTAGCGCCGCCATTATCGCGGTTCCCGTGAGAATCGCTGTCCTGTTTTGTTTACCCGTTTTGGTCATCAACCCATATTAAGATAATGTTTGGAATAAAAAATTAGCCACAACTGGAGTTGTTGTTAGCCGCTGAGTGTCTGCCTCATCCGCTGATACTCTTCCTGAGTAATCTCTCCCCCTACGTATCTCATGTTCAGCATATCTAGGGGGCTCATCTGGAGCTGCTGGAAGTTTGGTGGCGGAGGAGGCGCGGCCATTGACCTGAACAATGTCTCGTCTGTCTTCTCGAAGACCCATGACTGTTTACCAGAAACCCCTTGTTGTGAATGATGCCGATGGGCTCAACTGCTATCCTGTTCATGGCCTTCACCTGCTCGTTCACGAAGGGCTCGATGGTCTTCTAGGAGACCCTCTCCAGCTTGACCTACTCCCCGTTTTCCTTCTGGAGCTGGATGGATCCAAAGGAGAGCCTTCCACACTCGGCGATCATGAGCTTGAGCTGGGTGTAGGAAATTACCACAAGGTCGTACCTGCCCATTTGTTTCTCGTTGAAGTAGACATACGTGAACTAGTCAGGGTCGTTCAGTCCGGCTTGCTGGCTATTGTGGATGTCTTCAAGGCTTCAATGACCGGCTCATCTGGCTTCAGGTTCTCCAATAGACCCTTTGGTAGCTTCAAATTGAGAATACTCCTTCCTCGGATAATTAATTATTAGACTCAAGCTTGAGCTGGTGGCCGAACCTCTCTTTCTTGGTCCTCATGTACTCCTCGTCAAACTCGTGGACCGGTAACTCAAGGGGGACCATGGAGTTAATGGTAACGCCATAGGAGCGCAGCTGCTTGACCTTGTCAGGGTTATTCGTCAGGAGCTTGGTGCTTTTTACACCCAGCTTCCTGAGCATGGCTGCCGAGACCTCGTAGTCCCTTTCATCGGGCTCAAAACCTAAGTGGAGGTTGGCATCGTAGGTGTCAAACCCGGCATCCTGAAGCTGGTATGCCTTGATCTTGTTGACCAGCCCGATTCCTCTTCCCTCCTGCTGCATGTAGAGGAGAATCGCCTGGCCCTCCTCTTCCATCAATGCGAGGGAGGTGTGAAGCTGGGGGCCGCAGTCGCAGCGCATCGAGCCGAGGGCATCACCAGTCAGGCAGCTGCTGTGCAACCTTGTTAAAACGTCCTCCTTCCCGTCCACATCGCCCTTGACCACCGCTATGTGATCCCTGTGGTCCTTGTTGTTGGCGAACCCCAGTATCATGAAGGACCCGTACAGACTGGGAAGCTCGGCAACCGCCACAAGGTTTATGCAAAGATTCTTGGAGCAGTTTTCGCAGTCCCAGTCGAACTGGCACGTCATGTACTCCTTAATATCAGCTTCTCTCAGCTCGTAGTATGACTCGGACAAAATGGTTCAGGTGTGAGTTTACAACGGCTCTGGATAACCCTTTCCCGTCGTTAAATGGATAGGTGTCACTGCCCAAAGGCTTTAAAATCTTTTACGTTGAGTAGGTGGAAGTGAAGGAAGTGCATCAACTCCAATATCTACCAGCGGAGTCGGCGATCTCCGCAAACTGATTCTTCGTACCCTCAATGATAACCAGTTGCTTGTCCTGAATTCTGTCGCAGATCAGGAGCAGAGTCTTACAAGCCTGCTGAGGCAGCTATCAGAGGACTATGGAATTCCCTTATCGACGCTGAAACTGAACGCGCGTATACTACGAGAACTCAACCTCATTAGCTACGGGTCAATCCGTGACAAGAGGGCAGCCCAACTTGAAAACCTGGGCAGCTTCGTTGTCAAGCTCCTGATGGATGACCCATGGAGGGCGATGGTCCAGTTCGCTGATTAGGGTTATTTTGTTTAAAACAGGCTAATCTACACCATTCCTTTTTATTTTCCTGTCATCAACACATAGTTTGTGAACATGTTGCCTGAGGAAGACACTCCCGACACTCTAAGGAAGCTCATATTGGAGGCTCAGCTAGAGTTATCACCCTCAGGTATCACCGTTGTTGATATCAATGAGCGGATCGTCTTCTGGAACAAGAGGTTCCTCGATATATGGGGCCTTACCGATGAGGACCTCAGCGACCCAGTTTGGAATGTGGTAATCGAGAAGGTAATTAACAGGGTTAAGAACGCCGAGGAGTTCCAGAAAATCCTTGCCGACGCCTACTCTGACCAAGAGTATCAGGTCACTGATATGGTAAAGTTCCGCGATGGCACTCACATTGAGTGGAAAACAGTTAGTCTACAGGATAAGGAAGGTCATTATCACGGCAGGATCTGGTACTTCACCGATATATCTCAGCATAAAAACAGAGAGCAGGGCTACGAGAACTATGCTAGTCAGCTCCAGAGGATAGTCGCTAGCAGGACTCAGGAGCTGATTGAGGCCGAAAGGTTAGCTGCTTCAGGGGCACTTGCCAGTGAGATAGCCCACGACCTGAGGAGTCCCCTGCAATCAATCCGCAACGCGGCATATATGATCAAGAGAGATCCGAAAAGGATCGAAGTGGGGCTTGAAATCATCGAGAAATCGGTGTTGAGATCCCTTGATATGCTTGAGGAGATGCGATCCAGCACAAGGAAGACGGAGCCTCACCTGGCTAGGACGAACCTAAACCAGTTGATCAGGGACGCCCTCGATGAGCTCCCGAGGCCCGACCATATCACTGTCCAATTGGAGATGGACACAGTGGAGAACGCCTGGATCGATAGCTCCCAGATAAGGCGGGTACTTGATAACGTCCTGCTCAACGCAGTTGAGGCAATGCCCGATGGCGGGGTTATCTCGGTTACTAAACACTCTGTCGAGGGAAAGTTCATCATACAGGTCAGCGACACCGGAATCGGGATACCCGAGGAGGTCCTGCCAAACCTTTTCGAGAGAAAGTTCTACACTACGAAGCCTCACGGCCTCGGGCTTGGGTTGTCCTACTGTAAGAGAACCCTGAAGAGCCATGGAGGGAACATAATGGTGGACTCGGTCCTCGGCAAGGGCGCGATATTCACCATCGAGATCCCGTTGATTGATTAGCAGTACTCCTCTGGGATCTCTCCGCCCTGCATAATCTCGTTGATCCGTGCATCTATCTCCGTGATTATCTTCTTTCTGTCCACCTTACCCATAATGGTCAGAGGGACGGATTCCCTGAACGTTATCCTGGTCGGCACCATGTGCTCCTCAAGCTGATCCACGCACAGGTCCAGCAGCTCTTTCACTAATTTCTCTGAACCCGTTTCCCCCTCTCGGGGGACAACCATGGCCCTGATATCTGTGGAGCACCTCAACGGGTCTGGAACCCCGAAAGCCACCGCGTACTCGACGTCGGGGTGACCAGTAAGGGTCTCCTCGACCCTTGTGGGCCATACAATCCTACCGTTGGCGATTATCCTGTCGTTTTTCCTTCCCACGATATAGAGGTAGCCGTTTTCATCCATCCTGCCAATGTCCCCTGTGTAGAGCCAACCTTCGCGGAGGGCTTCATTTGTCTCCTCCTCGTTGTCTAGGTATGTTTTCATCAACTGTGGCCCCCTGACAATTATCTCTCCGTCCTTGTTGGGAGGCATCTCGATCTCGCCAAGTTGGAGGTCCATTATCTTGACATCGGTGTCTGGGTAAGGTAGCCCTGTGCTCTCGTAATTTGGGTCTCCCTCGACTGGTGTGGCTGATATTATGGGGCCCGCTTCTGTAAGCCCGTACCCTTGATACATCCTCGCCCCTGAGACCTCCTCAAAAGCCTTCATGAGCTCGACCGATATCGAGGCCCCGCCCGATGAGCATGTTGTCAGGCTGGTGAGATCGTACTTGTCAAGGCTCGGGTAATCTAGCACCTGCCTGATTAGCCGTGGGATCAACGGGAAGTGGGTTACCTTGTGAGTATGGGTCGCCTTGATTATCGTCTCGGCCGTCGGGTTGGGCAGGAGTATCATGGTACACCCGAAACTCACCGCCTCGTTCATCACAACGAGTCCGTAACTGTGGAAGAATGGCATGGCGCAGAGTATGATGGGCCAGCCGGCGGCCTGTGGCTTCGCGCTGTAGCCCCATCCCCTCAACCAGTGATATGATTGCAGGGCGTTGGCTATCTGGCTGTAATGGGTCAACTGTACCCCTTTGGGCTTGCCTGTGGTGCCTGACGTGAACATGATCACCGCCACGTCCTCCCTGGGGTCTATCTTGGGGTAATCATCCACCTTTGAGCCTGTGATAAGGTCCTCGAACCTGTTCGCATCCTTGGGGTACTTGATCCTGTACTTGATGCCGCTTAGGATGCGCAGATGGGTGGGGGCGTAGTAAGCCGCCTCCGCAACTATCAGCTCCGGGTGCTCCTCTGGCATCTTATCAAGCAGCCTGTCAAGGATGATGAGTATCTTGGACCCCGTGACAAGTACCTCCCGCTCTATCTCCGGGTTTGACATCAACGGGTTGATTGCGACCACGGTTGCCCCGCACAGATTAATCGCGTTGTAGGCTACCAGAAACTGGGGGCAGTTGGGCAGGATGAGGGCCACCCTGTCCCCTTTCTTGACTCCCATCCCCATGAGGTTGGCGGCAAAGGACTCCATCTGGTCCCAGAGCTTACTATACGAGTGCCTAGAGTTCAGGTAGATCACGGCGTCCCTGTCAGGGAACTTGCGTGCGCTGTTCCTCCAGAGCTCGGTGACTGGCATCTCGGGGTACTTTATGGAAATGGGGACCCCCCGAGGGTAGCTTGCTCCCGCCGTCATGTATCAGGGGTGAAGAACCCCTCTATAAAAACTGTGGGTCGTAGCTGTTTTATCATAGAAACCTTCCCTTGATGTGATCGATTTGAAGCCTACGGGAATCTATGTGCCAAATGTTACCCCTTTCAACGCCAAGGGCGAGATAATGTACGACAAGCTCGGTGAGCTCCTTGAATTCTGGATAGATGGTGGAATCTCAGGTGTGATAGCCAACGCCAGCACCGGCGAGGCCCCTTACCTGAGCAGGGATGAACGGGTTAAGGTCATTGAGTACCTGATAAAGAAGGCAGACGGTCGGGTCAACGTGTTCGCCGGTACCGGTGCCACCAGCACATGGAAGTCCATCGAGCTGACAAGGGACGCTCTCCAAGCTGGGGCCCGGGCTGCATTGGTCACGACCCCATTCTTCTTCAAGCCAACAGGTGACGAGATCGCCCAGTACTTCATCGAGCTCATGGACGCCGTTGACATCCCCGTCATTCTGTACAACGTCCCCAAGTTCACTGGCTACAGCGTCGCCCCCAAAGTGGTTGCAAGGATAGCCGATGAGTGCAGCAACCTGATCGCAATCAAGGACAGCTGCAACAGCCCCGGCAACATGGCCGATGTCATCAGCCTATGCGGAGACAAAATCAACGCGTTAAGCGGAGCAGCCGACATGATCCTGCCTACGCTGATGTTAGGCGGAAAAGGAGCCATCGTGGCCATCGGAAACGTTGCGCCTAGGACGTGCGTCAACATCTTCGATGCCTACGCCAAATCCGATGTCAAGGCTGCAGGAGCCAACCAGCTTAGGGCAAGCTTCGTCAACAAGGTGGTGGTCAGGGACTATCCTCAGATACCGGCCATCAAGGCGGCTATCAACCAGATGGGGCTACCCGCCGGGTACCCCAGAAAACCGTTGACGGCTTTACCCGAGGACACCGCTTGGAAAATCAAGGAGACCCTGGGGCTCTAACCCTCTTCACCATGGCCGTCTTGTCCTTGTAGAAGACCCTGTCAAGCTCCGTGTAGTCCATCTTTTTCCAGAAACCCACTGTCTCCGGCTCTGAGTCTATCTGCATCCACTCCGTGCCCACGTTTCTAGCGAACTCCTCCACTTTAGCGTAGAGGGTCCTGCCGTACCCTTTACCACGTTCCTGCTCCCTGATGACTATGTGCTCGATGTAGAATGTGTCAGAGTGCACAGCGTTCCGATCCTTCATGAGTATGACCTCGGCGTACCCGTGCTCATCACCCACCACCCAGTGGGCGCCCTTGCCGTACTCCTCCTTTGGGCCGCGCAGCACCAGCAATCCCATCGGACTATAAGATCGCATGTGTCTCTCGCTCACCTTCATAGGGTCCCCCGATGAAATACATCAAAGGGGATATTAATTGTTTGAATGCGAGACAAGGCTTCCTGTACCCCGTAACAGGAGTAATGAATTTCTCTAATTATTACTACTCCAAGATTCTAAATCAATGTGAAAAATAGGTGGATGTGAACCGACCCCCACCGCCGGTGGTGATAACATCCAACTTTTTTTAACGGACTCTTTCCATGCGCTTCTCACGGCGTAGCTGGCGGAGGAAACTCTTCAGTCTCGCGGCCTCGTCTGGGTCAACCGTGAACCTCTCCCCGTGCCTGCAATCGGGGTCAACAATAACACGTCCGCTGTCCAACACCAGAGGGTAGAACCTGCATCCCATGGGGCGGTCCTCGTAGATCGTACAGTCCACGTCCCCGAGGAAATAACACCGGCCATCCACGTTCCTCAGACGCACCTCGCCCTCACCCTTCACTGTGAACTCCCTCACATCATACCCCAGCCCCTTGAGCCTGGCGATATCCTTCCTAGAGAGGGGCATCACTGTGTCCAAGCAGCACTCCACACACCCAGCGCCACGACAATTAAACAGAAAGCACATCCCCCAAGCCAACAAAGCCGGACATTATAACTGATGGAAACAGGCTGAGTAATAAATCCCCATGCCCTACACGATACCCGTACCTGGATTACCGTGTGACCTATACCCTACAACATTATCACGAGGCCCTCCCGTTACGGGGCACAGGACGTCCCCAATTTTTCCAAGGTACCCGGTAACCCAGCACATACAAGTCCGAATATTTTTTTCTCGTTATGACAGGTTACTTGATGCAAGACCAGCCCCAATAAGCTGATATTTATTAGGCATAGCCGCAGACTAACCACACCCAACCAGTGAGCAAGATGGTACTCGACAAACTCGGAAGCAACCTGTACAAGGCCATACAGAAGATCATCAAGGCACCCGTCGTGGACGAGGCCACCGTAAAGGAGTTAGTAAAGGACTTCCAGAGAGCCCTACTCCAGGCAGACGTAAACGTCGCGCTGGTCATGGAGCTAAGCCAGAACATTCAGAGAAACGCTCTGGACCTGAAACTGCCCCCGGGCATCAGCCGCAGAGAACACATAATCAAGGTAATCAACGACGAGCTCATCAACTTTGTAGGCGAGAAACCCCAAGAGCTAAAGATCATCCCGGGCAAACAGAACGTCCTCATGCTCATTGGTATCCAGGGAAGTGGAAAGACCACCCACAGCTCAAAGCTGGCCCGATACTTCCAGAAACGGGGCCTCAAGGTAGGCGTGATATGCGCCGACACATTCAGGCCGGGAGCCTACAGTCAGCTCAAGCAATTGACAGAGTCCATAAACGTCCCGTTCTACGGTGAACCAGACGCCAAGGACCCTGTGGCCCTAAGCAAGCGCGGCGTGGAGCACTTCAAGGACACTGAGGTCGTCATCCTAGACACCAGCGGACGCCACAAGGAGGAAACGGCACTCATCAAGGAGATGCAGCAGATCGAGGCAGCCGTCAACCCCCATGAGGTAATCCTGGTGCTGGACGGGACCATAGGCCAACAGGCGACCGCTCAGGCATCGGCGTTCAAGGACGCCACAGAGATCGGCAGCATCATAGTCAGCAAGCTGGACGGAACCGCCAGGGGTGGAGGAGCCCTCAGTGGGGTAGCCGCAACGGGAGCACCCATTAAGTTCATAGGAATGGGAGAAAAGGTGGACGACCTTGAGGCATTCGTGCCAAGCAGGTTCATCGGTCGGCTTCTTGGCATGGGAGACATCGAGGGACTGATAGCCAAGGTCAAGGAGGCCGAGTCTCCCGTCAGCGAGAAGGATGTCATGGCCATGATGAGCGGCAAGTTCAACCTACAGGATATGTACAACCAGTTCGAGGCAATGCAGAACATGGGGCCGCTCCAGAAGGTACTGGGCATGATCCCGGGGTTCAGCTACAAGATGCCCACCGACGAGGTAGAGAACGCCGAGGAGCGCCTTGTCAGGTGGAAGGTCATGATACAGAGCATGACTCAGGACGAGAAAGACGATCCAAAGAAGCTTAACCGGAGCAGGATCCAGCGCGTGGCCCGCGGAAGCGGCACGAACGAGCGCGAAGTAAGAGAACTTATAAAACAGTATAACACTATGAGGAAAATGCTCAAGCAGATGAAGGGCAGTCGAAGAATGCGGCGACAGATGCCTTTCAAGATGTAGAGGAGATAGAAAAATGGCAAAAAGTCATGGAACACGAAGAAAAAGCCGAAGTGCCCTAAGAAAGAAGGTAAGGGAAAAGGGAAGGATCCCCCTAAGCAGGCTGCTGACAAAGTACGAGGAAGGCGATAAGGTTGTCATCAACATCGATTCTGGAGTCCACAAGGCAATGCCTCACAAGAGATTCCAGGGCAAGGTCGCTAACATCGTTGGCAAGAGGGGCAAAGCCTACATCATGGAGATCCCCCAACGCAGGACAGTCAAGACCATCATCACCACAGCTGAACACATCAGAAAGCACAAGGACGCTTAGACATGTCAGTATCTGAGAAGAAGGAGATCACGGTAGCCGAGGCCAGGAGGCTGCTCATGGATAAGGCCGAGGAGCTCGATCCCCTTCAGCGCAGGGTACTGGAATACACCATCCGGTTCGCGAAGCTGGACAGCGAGTCCGCCAAGGAGATTGTCGAGGAACTCATTAAAGAGGCAGACATCAACAGGGGATTGGCGGTCCAGATAGTCAACGCGATGCCAGCGAGTGTGCCGGAGATTCGAACGTTCCTCGGTCGACAGCGTATCATCGCTGAAGATACGATGAACAAGATTTTAGGGATAATTGACAAATATCGGGTAGAAGAATAACTACCCTAGAAACTCTTTCAAGGTGAGCATAATGTACAGAGAGCCTAAAAAGTATGAAGAATACGCCTACGTACTGGAGTTTCTTCCACACGGCAGACCCGGGGCTCCCCGTACAAGCCACAGCGCATCGGGGGTCATCCAGTTATTGGGCGAGGAGTACTTCACTTTGCTTGAGGCATCCCCCCTCCCAGATGTGGAGTATAATATCAGGGACAGGATCTTTGTCGGCAAGGGAGACAGGGCCAAGGTGGGTCATATCCTCGGTAGGATACGCTACGAGGAGTTGTACTCCGCAGGCAGGGACGAACTGCAGGCTGTCATCGAGTTGGTGGTCCAGAACAACGAGACCCGTTTCATCGATTTCATAAACGAGAGTCAGAGCCTGACGACAAGGATGCACAGCCTTGAGCTTATCCCGGGCATCGGCAAGCGGCTAATGTTCCAGATACTGGATCTAAGGGAGCGTTTTGCGTTCGAGAGCTTCGCTGACCTAAAGGAGAGGGCAAACCTACCCGACCCGGTGAAGTTGATTGCCCGCAGGGTCATCAAGGAGCTCAGCGAGGATCAGAAGTATTACATCTTCACCCGCCCAATGTAGTGACTGCGGAGTTCTCGCGTTAACACTCCGTTTCTCGGTCTATCATACAGTATCTTTTTAAGAATCCTTTCGGGTATGGAGATGGAATAACAATGAAGGCTGCTGACTACAAGTACAAGCGAAACCACGCCTACACAAGGAAAAAGTACATGGGCGGTATCCCCGGTTCGAAGATCGTAAAGTTCACCATGGGCAACACCAGCAAGGAGTTTACCCACAGGGTCGAGCTGATCAACATCAAGTACGTTCAGATCCGACACAACGCACTGGAGGCAGCCCGAATCGCAGCCAACAGGGTTCTGGAGAAGAACCTCGGCAGGGACAATTTTATGCTGAAGATAATCCCCTACCCACACCAGGTAATCAGGGAACATAAAAGGGTAAACGTTGCTCAGGCGGACCGTTTCCAGGAGGGAATGAAGAGGGCATGGGGCAAGCCTGCATATGTTGCTGCGAGGATAAGGAAGCTTCAGCCAGTCATCATCGCTGAGGTAAACAAAGAGGGTCTTTCACACGCAAAGGAAGCCCTAAAGCGAGCAGGTGCAAAGTTCCCGACAAAGTGCCGAATCGTAGTCAACGAGCTCTAATCCTCCCTATTTAAACGGGAACCATTTTAATCAACTATTCATTATCTCGATGTGACCAGATTGTACGATCTAGAGCTTGACAGGGTTATATCCAAGGTGTCCGAGTTGGATGCATCAAGGGTTCTGCTCCAGTTACCTGACGGGATGAGGCCATTCGCGGTCCAACTGGTATCCGAGATAAACAAGGCCACCGGTGCTAGCGTCTTCCTGTCGGGAGACTCGTGCTACGGTGCCTGCGACATCGCCATCGACCAGGCAAGGGCGCTTAACGTGGGCCTCATCGTCCACTATGGCCACGCCCAGTATGTCGGGGA
>JAUWLH010000240.1 GCA_030613835.1 Candidatus Bathyarchaeota archaeon
ACGAACCTGCGCTTCATGGATACAGTCTGTCACATAGCCCCTTATCCTTTTCCACATCTCACCGGTCTGGCTTAATTCTCTCATAAACTTTAAGAGTAATCACCCATCCAGTGATGGCGATTCAAGAATGGGCATGCTAGACGACATAAAAATTTTAGATTTTACACACGTGTACTTCGGCCCCTACGCCACCATGATCATGGCTGATATGGGCGCCGAGGTCATCAAGATTGAGCCCCCATGGGGTGAGATGGTAAGGATGAGCGCCGACCTCTACGGCGGCCTCAGCAGCACATTCCACTACCTGGACAGGAACAAGAAAGACGTAGCCCTCAACATGAAAGACCCAAGGGCTCTTGAGATAATCAAGAAACTAGTCGCCGAGTGCGACGTAATCGTCGAGAACTTCAAGAGGGGAACCCTCGACAAGCTTGGGCTCAGCTACGAGGAGGCAAAGAAGATCAACCCAAAGATCATCTATGCGAGCCTAAGCGGGTTCGGGCTTGACGGGCCATACTCCAGCAGAACCAGCTACGCACCCATCGCGGAAAGCTACAGCGGCTGGACAAAGCTCACCGCAGACAACATCGAGCCAGACAGCAAGCCAATTATCCCTGCATCCTACCACGGTGACCTAGACCCAGCTCTGTTTGCAGTAATCTCCATCTTGGGTGCGCTCAGGCACGCCGACAAGACGGGTGAGGGACAGCTAATCGACGTATCCCAGCTAGACGTAATGCTGGCGATGAACGGTGTCCAGATCACCGGATACACTTTGAGTGGTCAACTTCCACACGTGAGGCAGGCTAACAGGATGCCCGGCCCGAGGACCTGGGGCAACTTCATGTGCAAGGACGGATGGGTCTACCTGGCGGCTGATCCCCAAATGCACGGCAGGCTCATGAAGGCCATGGAGATTGATGACCTGGGCGAGGGAAGCGAGATCTTGGAAAACTGGCTCAAGGACAAGACAGTCCAAGAGGTAGTTGACAAGATCAGCTCCTTCGGAGTGCCAGTTGCTCACGTTTACAACATCGCTGAGGCTATCGAGGATCCCCATGTAAAGGCAAGGGGCGCCATCATTGAGTACGACCACCCAACCGCGGGTCTAGTGAGGATGCCCGGTTTCCCGGTGAAGCTCAGCAAGACACCCGCAACGTACAGATTGCCCGCACCACAGCTTGGCGAGCACACAAAGTCCGTTCTAAGTGAGCTGCTGGGCTACTCCGATGAGGAGATCGAGGAGCTCAGGAAGGCTGGTGTAGTTACGCTTCCCAGATAACCCATTTTATCAATACACTCAAAACTTCCTATTTCTACACATAAAGCATGGTGAATTTCCAGCGGTCACGAAGTGATATGGTTGACCGTTACAAGCGGGGAGGTTACATCCAGACCAAGCGCATGGAAGAGGCGGTTCTCACTGTCCCAAGGGAGGAGTTCATGGATCCAAGGTTCAGGGATCATGCGTACATTGACAGGCCATTCCCCATCCCGGGTGACGGGAGGCAGACCATCAGCGCTCCATACATGTACCCCGTTTCGTATGAGCCCCTCGGGTTTGAACCTGGGATGAAGGTCCTTGAGATCGGCGCGGGGTCCGGTTACGGGGCAGCACTGGCAAAGGAGCTTGTGGGGGATGAGGGCATCGTGGTTGCCGTTGAGATCAACAAGGAAACCCACGCGTTTGCGAAGAGAAACCTGAAGCGGGCAGGCTATGACGTGACCCTTATACTAGGAGACGGGTCAATGGGGTATCCAAAACTGGCCCCCTATGATGTGGTCAGCGTCACCGCGTCCACCCCCGATATCCCCCCGCCTCTACTTGACCAGCTTAAGATGGGGGGCAGACTCATCGCGCCTGTCGGTGGGCGGTCCCTTGAGGGGCAGGATCTACTCCTGATACATAAAACAGAGGAGGGGCTCACCCGAAGGAGCCTGATGAAGGTGGTTTACGTCCCCCTTCTCGGTAAGTATGGGTTCCCCGAATAGGTGAGACTTTAAATCCTTTGAATCTACTAAACGGATGAAAAAAAATGAGGGCTGGGATAGTATCAAGGACCGACAACGACGGCTCGGTTGAGCTCGCAAGGGAGATCATCGCCTACCTTGAGGAGCAGGGATTTGATGTTTCAGTTGAGACCGATACCGCCCTCGCGTTGGAGCTACAGAACCACAACACGAATCTCCAGGACCTAGACGGTGATTTCATTATAACAGTAGGCGGCGACGGCACGATTCTCAAGACTGCTATGGAGATGAAGGACCCCCAGACCCCCCTCTTCGGAGTGAACATGGGACGCAGAGGTTTCCTTGCGGAGATCCAGCCCTACGAGTACAAAGAGGCCATCCAGAGCTACCTTAGGGACGAGTACACCGTGGAGGAGAATCTCAAGGTCAGGAGTTGGGGACTCAACATGGACGACTCCTTCCCCGATGCATTAAACGAGCTGCTTATTGCCTGCAGTCTACCAAGCAAGATGCTACTGACGAGGCTCAGCGTCGATGATGAGCATATCACAGACATCCAGGCTGACGGCATTATCTTCAGCACACCCGCCGGAAGCACGGCCTACAACATGTCCGCCGGGGGCGCGATAGTTGCCCCAACGGTTCCCGGTTTCAGCCTCACGGCGATCTGTCCGTATAGCTACTTTAACAGCATAGTGGTTCCACCGGAGTCAACGATCCGCATCGAACTGTTGAAGCCTAGAAGCAACGCCATAGCCATAATAGATGGCCGACACTATATCCCGTTGAAACCCAATAGTGTAATAAAGGCAACGGTTAGCGAGAACAAGGCCAACTTCATTAGGTTCAAGCCGTTCTACACACGCATCAGGCGACGCATATTCCACCTAAGTACCGAGTGATATCCTTGATGGCCCTGATACTAGACACCAGCTCTTTCATACAAGGATTCGACACCAGCGACAGTGAGACCAAACTGTTCACTACCTACTTCGTGATGGACGAGATCAGGGACGAGATGGCCAAGATACGGCTTGAGAACTGGGTCAGGACGGGGAAAATCAAGGTTCAGAACCCTGACGACGTTTTCCTCCAGAGGGTGTTAAACGCCTCATGGGAACTGGGCGAGG
>JAUWLH010000091.1 GCA_030613835.1 Candidatus Bathyarchaeota archaeon
GATGTACTTGGTCGCGTCGATGTTCCTGCTGGGGACCACTAGCACCACCTTTTCTCCCTCAACCTGGGCCTTTCCTGTCATCAGCGCGGCGAGTCCAACCGACGACGCGGCCTCCACCATCAACTGCTCCTCCCGCTGGAATGCCCTCATGGCCTCGATGATCTCGGAGTCATCCACTAGGTGGGTCTCGTCAACCGTCTTGCTGCAGATCTGGAATGGCAGGCTACCGAACCCGCCCAGCAGGCCATCGGCTATGCTTTCCCCGATCTCGATCTCCTCGTGCGCGACCCCGTCCCTGAGTGAGGTGTAGGCACCCGGTGCGGCGGATGGCTCCACCCCAATGATCCTGACGCTGTCAGAGATGATCTTGGCTGCCACGGAGATTCCCGAGATCAAGCCGCCTCCTCCGATGGGTACAATTATCGCGTTTACCTCGGGGAGGTCCTCCATGACCTCAAGTCCGATGGTTCCCTGCCCTGCTATCACCCTGGGGTCGCCGTGGCTGTGGACAAAGGTCGCGTCATTCTCCTCGGTGTACCTCCTTGCCTCCTTGTAGGCGTCGAAGAAGCTGTCGCCGTGGTAGACCAGATCAGGCCCCCACTGCATGATCTTCTTGACCTTTGCTGGGTCCGCGTTCTCGGGGACGTAAATCCTAGTGGGGGGCTTGCCGAACAACGTGGACGCGTAGGCTACCGCTAACGCGTGGTTACCGCTTGAGGCGGTCACAAGGCCCCTATTCTTCTCCTCCTCAGTCAGAGAGGAGATGTGGCTTATGGCTCCCCTGACCTTGAAGCAGCCACATTTTTGCCAGCACTCAGGCTTGATATAGATCATACTTCCCGTGAGCTTGCTCAGCGAGCCGCTGAAGAACAAGGGAGTCCTGTGGATGTACTGTTTGATTCTGTTACTCGCGGACCATATCTCGCTGGGGTCGAAAACGTCTCCAAGGTCAAGCTTCATGGGTTAGATTAGTGTATTTAATAATTCAACTTTACCGCAGGTTAACTGGGTTTACGGCGGGAGCAAAGTTTAATATTGCTTGGTATGTATTTTGGAAAGCGCGGGCCGCCATAGCTCAGCTCGGTAGAGCGTCTGCCTGTTAAGCAGTTGGTCTTCGGTTCGATTCCGAATGGCGGCGCCAATCACATTATCTCTACCAGACTTATCTGTTTAGACGAGATAGCCTCTGTTTTGATGTTTACGGAGGCCTTGACTTCCAGGTGCATCTTGTTCACGGTGATACCAGCCACGCTGAACTCGAACCTGAAGTAGGTCTCAAGCTTCACCTGGTAGCTCTCAGACCCCACCTCGGTGTTGTCAGTGGGGTTCCATACCAGGCTCCCCATCATGGAGTCTATCTCCTGGTTAAGGAGAATCTTGGCGGTGGTCTCCCCGAAGATCGTCACCCAGTCACCGAAGTCCTCGTTCTCAAGGATCAGCAGGGCGTATATGGCGTTGGAGATGTCCTGCTTGAACCCGTCCGATGGGTTAGCCATGTAGCTCGTGTATATCTTGATGCCGTCGTTCTCCCTCACGAGTGTTTGGATAGACTCTAGCTCGTTGTTTGTGGCGTAGTAGACCGTCTCAAGGTCGGCGAAATCATTGATGATCTCGTCCCAGTCATCGTTTAGGGTCACAAAGTCCTCGTTAAGCTGGTTTAGGGTGCCCTCGACGTCATCTAGCTCGCTGTTCAGCGTGACCTGTCCATTTTCTATGGCCGTGACCCTGTCAGAGATCCCATCGATGATATCAGTCAGGGCCAGTATGCTCTCAAGGCTGCCCCCGATTACGGACATGCTCTGGTTCATGGAGTCCAACCTGATGCCTAGTTCATCAACGTCTTCCTTGATATCCATCACCTGCCCCTCGATGGTCCTGCTCATCTCGGTGACCATGTTAGGATAGAAAACCGCGTAACCTGAGCCCAGGCCAAGGCTGGCCCCGATTATCAGGCCAATTAACACCAGTAAAAGTGGTTTTGAGATGGGAAGTCTGCTTTCCATACGTAGACAATGCCCGCGGGTAAAATAAACCTTTGAGCCACGTCAGGCCTTGAAGTGGTCCCAGCCACCCTTCACGATTGGGGCAACCGTTCCCTCGCGCTCGAAGACGATGTCCTCGTTCTCTGTGACCGTCCCAATGATTATCAGCTCGCATCCCACGCTCTCAAGAGCCTGAGTTACCTTCCTGCGGTTCTTGGGCGAGTACGTGAACACGAGCTCGTACTCCTCGCCCCCGAACAGCGCCAACTTGTTGGGGTCCAGGCCGTTGTAGACCGCGAACTTCTCCGCGGTGGGGTGTACAGGGATATGGTTTAACGTGAACCCGTACCCGCTGCTTCTCCTCAGGTCATAGAGGCTGACGCTGAGCCCGTCGCTGGAGTCCATGCAGCTTGTGACACACCCGGTCCCGGCGAGGGCCAGTCCTTCCTTGACCCGCGCGTTTGGGAGATATATTGAGTTTAGGATGGTTTCACTGAGGGCCTCGGGTAACGGTGTGTCCTCAAGGAGGTGTTTGAAGCCCGCGGAGGTCAACCCGAAGTCACCGGTTACGGCCAGCTTGTGCCCCGGCCTCACGCCGTTGTCACGCTTCATTATCTTCTTTGACTCGGCTATGCCCATGGCTAGCCCCGAGATGATGACATCGCACGCCTCGTTGGTGTCACCTCCGACCACGTAGGAGTTATACATCCTCGCCCCAGCCTCGAAGCCCTTGACCAACTCCTCGACGTCCTCTACACTGTAATCGTTGGGAATCGCAAGACTGGGCATGAAGGCAATGGGCTTGACGCCCTTTGCGGCGAGGTCGCTGATGTTCATCACCACGGTCTTTCTGGCTGCCTGGAACGGGGTCATGCCATCGGGAACATCTGTTTTCCATACTAGCATGTCAGTGTTGATTACGAGGGCCTTGTTGTTCCCGATATCAATGGCGGAAGCGTCGTCCCAGAAGGGGATTACCATGTCGGGCATGGGCGTGAGATGCTTCAGGAATATCTCGATAAGGCTGCGTTCACCGATCTCGCTTACAGTGGGCATTGCTTTCACCCTGATTTCGGCACACGCCCATTAAAACTTGGCTTCTGGTAAACGGCTTTTTGAGCCCCCAGTCATGTTTATGATCTATTGTGACAGAAAAGAAGATGTCATTATTTAGTCGATAGCTTGAGCTGCAAGTGAATTATACATTATTTCATTTGCAAAAATCCTGTTTTCAGAGTTTTTTTATTGTAGTATCCAGAAGTATAGTGATTTACGGAGTGTACAACCAGAATGACAGAGAAAAAGATGCCCCTCGATGATATCAGGGTAGTTGATATGACCCACGTTTGGTACGGACCATGGAGCACGATGATGCTAGCATACCTCGGAGCCGAGGTAATCAGGGTAGAGCCCCCATGGGGAGCCATTGACAGGCTGAGCCGCAGCGGAGTATATGGCGGCGTCCCATACACATTCCACCACCTTAACCTCAACAAGAAAGATATTACAATCAACACGAAGGACCCCGAAGGTCTTGAGCTCCTCAAGGAGCTGATCAAGACCAGCGATGTCCTGGTGCAGAACATGAGCACAGGCGCGATGGAGCGCATGGGCCTAGGATACGATGTCCTAAAGCAACTGAAACCAGATATCATCTATGCCGCGTTGAGCGGTTTCGGCCAGACCGGCCCATACAAGAACAGGAAGAGTTACGCAATGATAGCCGAGGCCTACAGTTCACATACAAGGCTGACAGGAGACGGTGTCGATCCCGACGGCCCGCCAATCGAGATCGCAATGGCCTACGGGGACATCGGGCCCGGTACGATGGCCGCGTTCGGCATAGTATCAGCCTTACGCCACCGTGCCAGGACAGGGGAGGGCCAGATGCTGGACCTCGCCCAGTTGGATATAATGACCGCCTTCAACCCGGGGATTACGCTATGGCAACTTGGCCAGACCAAACCATTTGAGCTGAGGAGGGACAACCCCGGTGGCGGCATCGGAGGCATGTTCAAGGCAAAGGATGGAGGATACGTGCGAATAGGCGTCTACAGTCCGAAGGCAGTGGACTCAATAAAGAAATTCTTTGACGACGATGAGTTCGATACAGAGAAACTGAAGAAATACGTCTCCGAGCATGACAGGGACGAGGCGGTGGAGTACCTACTTAAAGCTGATATTGCAGTCGCCCCCGTCTACCACACCAACGACACCTGCGCGGATCCACACCTTGAGGCGCGTGAGATGTTCGTGGAGGTAGAGCATCCCAAGGCCGGAAAGTACAAGGCCATCAACTTCCCCTTCAAGATGAGTAAGACCCAGCCTGAGATCAGGAGCCCCGCTCCCCTGCTTGGACAGCACAACAAACACGTGATCTGCGACATCTTGGGCAAGTCAGAGGAGTACTTTGAGGAGCTCAAGAAGAAGGGCATCATCGCCTGGACCTAAACATCCATATATTTTTTTAACAGCCTGTTACATTACAGGCAATACCGTGCCTCGGTAGCTCAGTGGTAGAGCGGCACCCTCGTAAGGTGTAGGCCGCGGGTTCGAATCCCGTTCGAGGCTCCATTTTTAATTTATTATTCGAGATAAAATTACAAGCAGTTGAATCACAAATACACCACCCTTCACGATTTATACCGAGTTAGGGTAATAATACGGGACTCAGCATGGACGCCCTCATATTCACTAACGCCAGGATACTGACCGAAAAAGGGATAATCGAGGGCAACTTGGCGGTCAAGGACGGAAAGATAGCGGCCTTCGGAACGGAATCAGGGTGGGATGCGAAAAGAATTGTTGATATCGGGGGAAAGCTCATCGCCCCCGGACTGGTAGACCTCCATGTCCACTTCAGGGAGCCTGGTTTCACCCATAAGGAGGACTTTTTCACGGGCACAAGAGCCGCGGCCGCGGGTGGAGTCACAACTGTCGTTGATGAGCCCAACAACAGCCCCGTGACCAAAAGTCTTGAGACCATCAAGGGCAAGAGGAGGATCATCGAGGGCAAGGCGTATGTTGATTATACGCTTCAGATGGCGGTCTACGCAGACGGACTGGACGAGATAAGGAAGGCACGTGAGGCGGGGATCACCGCTTTCCCGGTATTCGACGAGCTAGGGGATGTGCCAACAGGAATGGAGGACACTGGGGTCCTCTACGAGGCGTTGAGGAGGATCAAAGAGGTGAATGGCCTCGCGTTGCTCAACTGCAGGGAGTCCGATCTCGTCATCAAGACGATGAACGGGCTCAAGGAATCAGGGAGGAACACGCTCTCAGACTACATGAACCACTTCCCCCATGTCGCGGAGTCCCTAGGCGGGGCGAAACGGATACTCCTCGCCCACGATGTCGGCGTGAGGGCCCACTTCAGGGAGGTATCAACGGCCGAGACCATCCAGATGATCAGGTCGATGAAGGGTTACACTGGCAACATAACCGCGGAGGTCAGACCCGACCACCTGTTCCTCAACCACAAGAACACGAAAGACCTGGGGCCATACGCGCAGCAGTGGACACCCGTGAGGACAAAGGCAGACTCTGATGCCCTCTGGGAAGCGTTGAACGATGGAACCATCAACGTCATCGCCAGCGACCACGCGACCCATACGGAGGAGGAAAAGAAAAAAGGAGTGTACAACATCTGGAAGTCCCCACCCGGGCTACCTGCTATCGAGTCCATGCTACCACTACTGCTGACAGCGGTGAACAAAGGCAGGCTCAGACTGGAACGCCTCTTCGAGTGCGCATCAACCAACCCCGCGAAGGTCCTTGGGCTATACCCGAGGAAGGGAGCCATCAGGGTGGGGTCGGACGCCGACCTTGTGGTCATTGACTTGAAGAAAGAGTCGGTGATCAGGAGCGAGGACTCCAAGGCCAAGACCCACTGGACACCGTATGAGGGCTGGAAGGTGAAGGGCATCCCCGTTGCCACCTACGTCAGAGGCATCGAGACGTACACCGACGGGGAGATAACAGGGGAGCCCGGCCAGGGACGGTTCCTTGACCTCTAACGATACCTATATCAACTCTACCTGTCTCCAAATTCATGGTGAAACATTGGCAAAGTACATACTATTGTCTACACTGACATCACAGGGACTGAAAACACTCAAAACCAATCCAGAGCGCATCAAGGAAGTCAACAAGGAGATCGAGAAGTATGGCGTGAAGGTGCTTGAGCAGCACGCCGTCATGGGCCCCTATGATTTCGTCAGCATCGTGGAGGCACCGGACAACGACACGGTGTTCAAGATGAGCGTTGACCTGGGCAGCAGGGGGACCGTCAAGATCCTCAGTATGCCCTCCATCACGATAGACGCGCTGATAAACTCGCTAAAATAGATCCCACCCATTTTTTCAGGGGAGGCTACCTTCGCCCAAAGTA
>JAUWLH010000019.1 GCA_030613835.1 Candidatus Bathyarchaeota archaeon
AGATGAACGTGCCCGTCCTCGGGATCGTGGAGAACATGAGCGGCCTGGTCTGCCCCCACTGTGGCGAGGTCATCGACGTGTTCAGCAAGGGAGGGGGTGCAAAGGTGGCGGACGAGATGGGCGTGGAGCTCATCGGGAGCATACCCATGGATCCTAGGGTCGCGTTGGACAGCGACAGCGGTATGCCTTTCATCTATTCCAACCCAGATTCTTCTGCGGCTATTGCCTTCAAGGGTGTTGTCGATAGAATCGAGGACCAAGTGAAGTATTAAGGGTCACAACCATGACTAGTTTGTGGAAAGACCTGTTATACTTTTGATTCAGTTTATTAGGTATGGGCGAGGTCGAAAGCAACACACTCAGGATCAGGGAGCTTTTTCAGAAGGCATCTTCAAATGTAGACCTTCGGGGCATCCTGGGAGTCACCCCATTCAGAGGGGTCTATGATTCCCTGATGGATGTCCAGAAGCAGTGGGTGAAGGGCATCGCGGGTTCAATGTTTGTCAAGTTTCTCGAATCGGGTAACATCATCAGTTTCGCTTTCGTGTACCCGGAGGGCGTCATTGATAACATAGGCTTGATGCGGGATGGCATGTTCGACAAGGAGGCTTGGAACATCTACGCGGGATGGTACACCTACCTCAACAACTCCCTGGATAAGGCTTCGAGTATGATCGCTGAGGACATTAAAGGGGAGGCTCTCAGCGCGACCACCACTGGGATCGCATCCAAGCTCACTCATGTAAGCCAGTATTTCCCCAGGGTGGTGAGTCACAGGGTGCACGCGGAGAGGGCGGGTATCGGGTGGAGGGGAAAGAACAGCCTCATCGTGAACCCAAGATACAGTTGTATGATCAGGTTATCGGGTGTGATAACGGATACACCGATAGTCCAAACTCCAAGCATGAAAGAAGGATGCGGAGATTGCACCAGTTGCGAGGACGCATGCACCTTCCTGAAGCACAGGGATAGACTGGATGATTACAGGGAGCAGTGCAGGATCTACTTGGACAAACTTGGGTTGGATGATGAGGTCTGCGGCAAGTGCATCAAGGCGTGCGTTTACTCACCTCGGCTGGCAAATCCTCCTGAGATAAACGTGGAACAGCCATTGAACATGGTCTACTACACGAGCCCCTGACCCTCGCAAGCGTTGTTTAAAAAACCTAGAAGAGACAAGGGGGAGCTAGAGCTCCACTTCCTCGCCCGACTGGCCCGGCTTCCAGCCCTTGATGTGCTCGAAGGCAGCGTTGACGCCGTTCCTAATATATGACGTGTCGCTGTTGACAGCACAGAACAGGAAGCCCCTATCTATTGCCTCATTGATGTTCGTAGGGCCTGGTGTGGTGAAGCAGTGCATGCCTGGCGCTACTCCGGCATCCCTGCCAGCCTCCACGATCCTATCAAGTGTCTTGAGGAAAACGGGATTTGTGTAGTCCCTGTGGATTCCCATGTCCAGGCTCAGGTCGCTGGGGCCCACGAAGCAGGCGTCCACGCCCTCCACGCTGAATATATCATCGATGTTCTCCACTCCCTTGGCGGTCTCGATCATGACAACGCACAATGTCTCCTCGTTTGCCGATGCGAAGTAGTCGGGGTCACGGAAGGCTGCCAGCCTAGGCCCTGCACCTCTCTCGCCCCATGGCGGGTACTTCATAAGCCTCACCATGTCCTCTGCCTGCTCCTTTGTCTCGATTCGTGGACTGACTATCCCGGTAGCACCTGCGTCCATGACTTTCTTGATCCAGATAAGGTCGTGCCAAGGTATCCTGCACATGGGCATGCATCTGTCCCTGCCCCACAACATCGATTGCACCATGAAGTGGTACGTCTCGGGGCCAAACGCGCTGTGCTCCATGTCACAGACCAACCAGTCCCAGCCCATATCGGCCAGGTACATGGTCATATCGGGGTGTCCAACTGTCACCCATGTACCCAGTGCCGGCTTACCGGCCTTGAGCTTGCGCTTTACAAGGTTCTTCATGGGTGAACCGATGATCTCTACGGATAAAAAACCGTCGAGAGAAAGACTTGAATCGATGCGGCTGGAATGATAGCTGTGGTCAAGATGGAGGGCTGGGTCTATGCGTTACTGGCTGTGGTTGTCTGGGGCTTTGAAGCGGTTATAGTGAGGGCAGCTGGGGATGGAGTGGACCCGCTTGTGGGGACCGGGATTGGATGCATAGCCGCGGGGCTAGTATTCGCCGTCTACCTGGGAGTCACAGGTAAAATAAACACGGATATGCTGAACCGGTCTGGAATCTACTATGGAATAGCGGGAGTAACCAGTTTCGCGGTCGGGCATTATTTTTACTACACGGCCATCAACAAGTCGGGGGCATCTCTCAGTGCCAGCTTGGTGGCTACGTACCCGCTGCTAACCGTGATAATGGCGTGGCTGCTATTCGGTGAGCAGATCACCTTGAAGAGCGGGATAGGCACCTTTCTCATAGTGATTGGTGGGCTGCTATTGTTTGTTTAATCCGATACGATTATGTATCGGATTTAGAGGTCCCCGAACACCGGGCTGATGCCCAGCCCTTCGAGGGTCTCCTTTGTGGGTACACCCGTCTCTGGGTCCCAACCCATCTTCTCGTAGTAGTTCCTCAGCATCTTGTCCCAGTGGGGCTGGATGCTGATTCCCTCTGTGGGCCCGTCAACGGGGGTCGATCCGTATCTAAACGATGGCCTGTCGTGTTCCGCGGAGAGCCCGGTCTGGAGGTTGAACGCCCTCATTATGTTCACGGCCCTCCTGCCGATGTCCCAAGCCTCATCGGGGCTCATGTCCCAGCCAGTGGCCGCAGAGATCGCCGCGGCTAGTCGTTTGTGGTTCATCCTCGTGTTGAACCTGCATGTCAACGCGCTGTCCTCTAGCTGCATCAATCCCTTGGTCCTAGCAACCTCGCTACTGACATTGATGGGGTTGGCTGGACCCTGCGCTTCTGGATTCATGACGCTCATATGTGTCTCAATGGTGCTTGTTCCGCTCACACAGGTGTCGAACATCTCGGCCCACCTGTTCCTGTGGTCGTGTCCCCTCGGGCTGTTGCCCTTCATGGTGTAGATGGCTGCCTCCGCTGCTTTTCCGCCCAGTTTTTCTGATGCTCTCTTGACTCCCTCGGCAAGTAGATCACCAAAGCCCTCCCTGTCGGCGGTCATCCTGAGGATCCTTTCAACACCCTCGGCATCGCCCCAGCCTGTCATGAACCCCACCTGCTCCTCTGTGAGCCACCCCGCCTCCAAGCCCTCCATGACCCAACCCACCAGCCACCCCGCCTCGTTGTTATCGAAGCCAAGCCTGTCCGTGAGGCCGCTGAGCATCATTGTGGCCTCGACATCTGTTATACCGACCACCGGGCCCCATGCCGCCATCTGCTCGTACTCAGGCTCGTCTACCATGCACTTGTACTTGCCCTCCTTTACCTCGAACGTTGTCGCGTGGAGGAGCCTGCAGCCCCAGCAAGGGACCCTGGCTACTTGGTAGTTGTCTCTGAGGGTGGGCTCCACATAGTCCTCAATCTCTTTGTCGGAGACGCCCCAGTCATAGGTGCTATAGTTCTTCACCGGCAGTGCTCCGCTCTGTCCTTTCCACATATTGGCGACGCCGCCGATGGTGCCCCTGAAGTATTCCACGTCCTCATAGAACTCCTGTGAAACTTTCTGTAGAGTCACCCTATCGCGGACCTCCTGCTTTGCATTGCCCCTGAAAGTAATGATCGCCTTGACCTTCTTGCTACCCAAGACTCCGCCGGTGCCATTATGGCTCGCGCTGTGCCCCTGGTCAACGAATGTCCCGGCCCACCTGGATTTTTTCTCCCCCGCTGGACCGATGGATAGGATGCTTGCCCCCCTATTCTTGACACCGTGGAGCTCAAGGAGTCTGTCTGTTGTCTCGTAGGTGTCTAACCCCATAATCCCGGAGGCATCCTTGATCTCTACTTTTCCGTTCCTGATAGAGATATAGCTCCACTTGGGTGCTTTTCCCGTTAAGATGATGTTGTCGTAGCCACTGAATTTGAGGTAGGCAGCGAACAGCCCGTTTGCTTGACAGCTGGTCGCCCCGCCCGTCAAAGCGCCCTTGGTTACGACACTGATGGTCCCACTTCCGCCAATTACCGTTCCACTCAATGGCCCCGTCCCGATGAAGTACATGTTCCTGGGGTCATCGTACTCAATGTCCCTTGGCACCTCGTCATAGAGAAGTTTGACTCCTAGGGCGGTCCCGCCCAAGTACTTCCTGAGGAATGCTTCGTTGTAGATCTCCTCCGTTACTTTTCCATCAGTGAGGTTGATCCTTAATGTTTTACCCGCGTAGCCACCTATATCAGCCATAAAACTCGTATTATCCATGATTGATTGGCTGGAAAAATGTTCCGAAACGCACGGTGAGGCATATGAATGTGAGGGTCAGGTTTTACGGGATGGTGCATGACGAGGTGGGCACCCGTGAGTGGATCTTGGAGCTGGTTGAGGGCTCCACAGTAAATGACATTTTATCAATCCTCGTGGAGAGGCACCCCTCCCTCGGCAACCTTGTCTATGATGGTGAGGGTGTTTTTAGGAAGTACCTTGAGGTGGCGGTCAATCAGACGGATATCATCGGACTGAATGGGCTGGAGGCAGCGCTAAATGAAGGCGACACCGTGCTCATCATGCCACCCATCGGCGGAGGCTAACCGATTATTGGAGTCAGGTCGAATTTGAACGCTACCTTGAGTGAGTAGAGAACCACAACTGCGATAACGTTCTGAACAGCCAAGATATAGTATCCCTGATTCTCCTTCGAGAAATAGAGCCCAGCGATGATGGGCGGGACCGCGATTATGTACCAGAGGCTCCAGTAGAGGATGAATATCATGTTCAGCAATGCGACCACGGTTAACTGCAGCAGATCTAATCCAGTTGGTAGGACGTTCTGGGTCAGGTAGATAATGACGGCAGAAACAACAGAAATCGCCGTGATTATGAGGTTTAACTGTGTCCAGCGAGGTAGAATCCGTTTGATGAGCCCCTTGAAGTCCATCCAGCCAAAGACGTAGGGGTAGAATAAAGGAGTTAGGCTTCCTGTGCAGGGGGGTCGGGGTCGACCCAGCTGAACTTTTTCTCCAGGGTGGCGCTGTAATAGTTGCGCCAGTCGTACTCCACCTTTTTGCCCCACTCGAAGTAGATTCGAGGGTCCACGTAGCTCTTGAGGCTGGTGCTCAGATTGTAGTCCTTGGTCATCTCCTTTGCCTTGATCTGCAGTGCGGCCTTCTCGATGCCCGTCTTGTCCTTCTGCTGGCGGGTCGCCATCCGCTCCTTGAGCTTGGCTATTGCATCCCCGTGCTTTGCCTTGGTTTCCCTGATGCGCTTCCTATCGTTTCTGATGACCTTATTCTTGCTGGCCACGCGGTTCTTGACTCCCTTGACGGCCTTACCTACCTTCTCCTTCTCGGCCAGCTCTGTCTTGTATTCATCGAGTTTCTGTTTGTCTGTCTCCAGTTTTGTCTCGTACTTGGTGATGCGCTCAGTGTACCTCTTGTTGGTGTCCTTGATGCGCTGCTTGTACTTCCTGGTGTTCTCCTTGGCCCTCTGCTTCCTAGTCTTGAGGCGCTCCCTCTGGCGATCCAGGCTCGCCGCCCATGAGGCGGAGATCGCCTTCTTGTGGTTGCATGCCATCGCGGCCTCTAAATTGGCTATCGTGGCGACGTGTTTCTTGTAGTAGTCAGGGGCGTCCCTCGGGACCTCGATTTCCTTAAGCTTTGACTCGACGGCCTGGGTGGCGTGGCAGGTCCTAAAGACCTTGGCCGTGATGCCCTCCATCACCTCGTCTAGGAACTCGCTGACGACGCTGCTGTTGACCTCGCTGAACAGGGTCCCCCCGTTGCTTGCCTCCATAAACTCTTTGAGGTTTGCCGTGGCCTGGTCGTCAAGCTCAGCTGTGAGGAGGAGCCGGATGCTGTCCTTGCCTAGGAAATCAAAGGTGACTGAGCCATTATCATTGATACAGATGTGCTCGGCCCTGAGGCTTGAGGCTCCGACTGTGTCGGCCTCCTCGTCCTCGTCCTTCTCGTCGCCCACCCTGAACTTTAGGTCGTTGATGAGGTAGCAGACCGTCGCGGTCTTCCTCCGCTTGAGGTCCTCGTGGATCATGTTCTGCTTGATGTGTCTATTGATCTTGCTCAGGTTCTTCCGAAGCTCGATGGCCTTGTTGAACTTGGCTATCTCGGCCTTCTGCTTGACCGGGCTGCTATCGTGGGGCCAGACGTACTTCATCTTGCCCGTGAGCTTGTCCTTCCACTTTGCGACCCAGATGCTGTCAGGGTCCCAGTACACCCTGAGCCAGTTGCCCTCAGGTAGAGGAACATCCTTGCTATGATTGAGAATGACATCGCTGTGCCTGGGTCCCTCCTTCCACTTGCCCCTGAATGGGTGCTGCCCCCTTCCCATGAATATGCTGCTGGGCTCCACCATGTAATTGCCCAGCTCGCAGCGGTCGCCGTCGATGATGGCGTAGCCGTATTTCTCCTTGTTTGCCTCGCGGATCACCTTCCGCCCCTCGGCTAGCTTTTTCTTCTCCTCGCGTGGGAGTGCCTTCTTGATCTCGCGCTCCTCGATGACGCTGGCGTAAATCTTGGAGTAATCGATGTCGCCTGGGAGGATCTTCTCTCCCATGAGCTGGCTGAGATCATTGTGGAAGTTCTCAGCGAAAACCGGGTCCTCAACGTATGGGGTACCTATCTTCTTGGCCCATGCCACGATGCGCTCCTCCTCTCTTGGCTTGAGCGCCCTTAATTCACCCTTGATCTTCACCGATAGCCCTTGGGGCTCATACTCCGGGGGCACCATGACGCCGTTGTGATGCATTGACTCCAATACGCGACACCTAATGACTTTGTTAAAATCCATGGGTTTTTTTAAAGGTTTTTGGTAGTCCTGAGATCCATGTTTAGAAGTAATGGTAATATGGCGCCCTGCAAATACGGTTTTGATGTCAGAAGGGGGGCAAATCCAGAAAGACGATCTCAAGAGTGTCCTACTGTTGGTAATCCTGTTCGTCTCGGTGATTGGAGGTCGTGAGATCGGAAATTTTGCCTCTAGCTTCCGGGAGATCTCCAACCTCAAGGTATTCTTTGAGGTCCAAGAAGAAGAGCTTTCCAGGTATCTCAGGGATACTCTTGATGGGGCTGAGACGGATCTTGAGATAAGCTACTCTGTCTCCTCGCCCCTGGCTGACAACACGGAGGACATAGTCACCACCACACCGGACTATATCAAACGATGGATCATAGGCGTGACAGTGAGCCCGATCACTGTGAACCAGCCCGAGGCATCCGATGTTGAGTTAGAGATGCTGGTGGAGGATCAAACGGTGGATCTTGACACCTACGAGTATCCCAGAGAGAAGATCAGCTACATCGGGCTCCGTGATAAAAGTATTCAGATTGAGATCGATGACATCGAGCTTCTGAGGCGGATCGTATCAGAAGCTTCTGAGATGTACGCCGGGGAGGTCAAGGTGGAGTTCAGGGGCAGGGTACATGTCCACCTGTTGTTCCTTGATACATGGTTACCGTTTCAGGTGACCCGTCACACCCTAGTGAGCCTTCCATTCCTGAAATATATTGACTCAGGGTGGAGTAGTATGTCTGGTGTGGATATTGAAACGATTGAGGTTGGCTCTGGCGGATACGTCCAGCTAGAGGTGAGTAACCCAACCCGTATTCACAGCCTCCAGGAGGAAATGATTTGCGAGTTCTTCAAGGATGGCTCTGACGAGCCCGTGGCCTCCGTGATAAAGGAGATCCACATGCCTCCGTCTAATACGGGTCAGTATGTCTTCCAGTTCAGCTTCACCGAGCCCGGGGTCTACAGGTACAGGATTCTTTCGGGTGGTAGAACACTAGTTGAGTCATCCGATTCACGTACACTAGTGGTAGAATAATTTAGTATCAATCGAATATTTAATATGATAATAAAAGTCAAATTCTCATATGGTAGGTTTCCTCTGGAGAAGAGGTCGCATGTCTTTGGGAGATAAGGGAGAAGGAAACGTAGATCACAAGACCCTTGCAATTGATATTCTCCAGACATTGAACAGAGCCTCCAGCAGGATTGAGGCGATAAGGCAGATCCTGAGACACCTAAAAAGACACTTGAAGATATCGGCGACCGCAATAAGGCTCAAGGAGGGCCTTGATTACCCCTACTTCGTTTTCGACGGATTCAGCGATGTGCATATAGAGATGGAGGACAGCCTATGCGGGAGAGACACAGAGGGAAACATCCTAGTGGATGAGTCGGGTGATCCCATCCTTGATTGCATGTGCGGAAAGGTGATCAGGGGAAATACCCTTCCTGATAAGCCCTTCTTCACAGAGTATGGTAGTTTTTGGTCAAACAACACAGACAACCTGCTCGTTGACAACGATCCTGAGGAACTGGGTGAGACGAGGGACGTGTGTAACGCACAGGGGTACCTATCGGTAGCGCTCATACCCTTGAATGATAAAACGGGGACCATTGGACTTCTCCAGCTCAACGACAAGGAGCCAAACAGGTTCAGCGAGGAGTTGATCTGGTTCTTAGAGGGCATCGGTGAAAGCATCGGTATAGCTCTGGCGCATCTCGAAGAGGAGAACAAGAGGAAGGAACTAGAGGCGGAGCGATTGCGCCTCATCTACCAGTACAGGCTCAGGATCAGCCAGCTCGACACCCTGTATAGGATCAGCAAGATCCATGAGAACAAGGATATCTCCTTGGACGAGACATTGAACATGATAGCTGCGTTGATCCCAGGCGCCCTGCAGCACCCAGATATAGCGGTAGCCCAGCTCACCGTTGAGGATAGAAAGTACTCGACGGCCCTTAAGGGCGAGCCAGATTACAGGTACAGTGCCATAATACAGTCATATGGGGTCGTCCTGGGTACGCTCAGTATCGGTTACACGGAGCCAGCGCCCAAGGAATACAATGGACCATTCCTGGAGGAGGAGATCAAGCTGGTGAACCTAATAGCCGAGACTGTCTCAAGGATAGTTGAGCAGTCCAAGGGAGGGGACTGGAACAGATCCATCGATAAGTATGCCCTCGTGATGGACAAGGACGAGATTAGCCACATAATGAAACTGGTGGCCGAGGACACCGCCATAAGCGAGATGGACAGGGAGGAGTACGATATCAACGACGTCCCAACTGACTCGTCCCAGACAATGGATTCTTATCTGCAGCTCAGCCACAGCCTAGAAGTCAACAGGGCGTTAATCCAGAAACTCAAGAACCTGCGGAGCGGGGAGTAGCTTAAAATCCCCAAGGTAGATTCCTTCTCCATGGCTTTACCCGATGATCTTTGCGCCGATCTGGCGTTCATAAACGGAAAAGTGTTCACGCTGGATGGAGATGACAGAATCGTCCAAGCTGTCTCGGTGGGGAACGGGAAGATTCTGCGAGTTGGATCAGACGATTACGTTAAGGAATCAACAGGTACCAGGACTAGGATAGTTGATCTTGACGGCAAGACGATGCTCCCGGGGCTCATCGACAGCCATATGCACCCAGGAGGGAGCTGGGGGGCGTACCTCGTGAGAGGCGTTGCGTGTGGACCACACTTTGACACAGTTGAGGGGCTGCTTGAGGTCGTCAGGGAGAAGGTAAAGGAGACTCCCCCCGGTAACTGGGTCCTCGGGTACAGGATGGATGATATCAAGATGGGGAGATATCCAACTAGGTGGGAGCTGGATGAGATTTCTCCCGAGAACCCCCTCTACATCCAGAGGAGGGATGGACATAACGGAGTGGCTAACAGTCTTGCACTGGCAGCGGCAAACATCACGAGGGACACCCCGGACCCTCACCACGGTAAGATCGAGAGGAACGAGAGCGGTGAGCCCAACGGGCTGCTGAGGGAGTCAGCTAAGGACCTGGTTTACCACATCATGCCCCCGTACAGCTTCGACGAGTTCTACAGGGGGCTTCAGATAGTGTTCGACGAGTGCATCAGCCTAGGCCTAACAAGCATCCACGCCAGCATGGTGAGCCCGTTGGAGTTCAAGGCAATGCAGGCATTGAAGAGGAAAGGAAAATTGGGCATCCGCGTCGCTGTCCATATCAGTGGAAGGGATGAGGGAATGGTGGAAGGGGTGATAGCTACCGGGATACAGACTCCCTTCGGGGATGACTGGCTCAAGATCACCACGGCGGAGTGGGTCTTTGATACAAGCACAAGCGGCAGGACCGCGGCCTATTATGAGCCATACGTTGGCGAGCCCGACAACACTGGGATTCTCCTCTATGACCAGGACGACATCGAGAGGAGGGTCTGGGAGGCCCATGAGGCGGGAATAAGGGTCGGGTTGGACGGCATCGGAGACAGAGGCATCGATAGGTGCTTGGACGCCATCGAGAAGGCACTTGAGAGGCAGCCCAGAGAGGACCACAGGCACAGGATTGAGCATTGCTGCTACGTCACCCCCGCGATACAGGATAGGCTCCTGAAGCTGAACGTGATTGATGCGTCGGCGACGGGGTTCCACCATGACCTAGGCGACGCATACAAGGCTAACAGGGGCGAGGAGTCCATGAGGTACATGTGGCCCCACAGGACCCTCATAGACAGGGGTATCCCGGCGCCCGGTCATAGCGACGCGAGCATCTGCGACGCCAACCCGTGGCTCGCTATTTACAGCATGGTAACAAGGAAAACCAGCAGCGGAGACGTCCTCTATGCACCAGAGGGCGTAGATCCGTTGGAGGCAATCAAGGCATACTCCATTGACGGAGCCTATGCAGCCTGGGAGGAGGACATCAAGGGAACCATCGAGCCGGGTAAGTTAGCTGACATGGTGGTCGTTGACAGGGACCCGACGAGGATAGAGCCCGATGACATCAGGAACATCAAGAACCTGATGACGGTTGTGGGTGGTAAGATCGTTTACGAGGGCTGAGACCCGATCCGGGCAAAATACTACGTCTTTCCCTCTGTTCGACCACAGTAATGCTCAAACAGGATTTCAGTTGGAGGTGCTCAGAGTTTATTCCTCCATTGATGAGTAAAATGGATTCTTTTTTGCTCATAAGATGTACGATTTACCTTAAATTAGGTAACAGGTAGCACAAAGTAATGGTTTAAAAGCAACCGCATGGATAAAGCGGCGTCTCCCTGAGACATTGACAATCAATGATTGCCATTGTTTTCCTTCCAGAACAGGGAGACAATTTTACGGTATAGTTGGCGTGCCCTTTGCCCAGCACTTTTCATAGAGGTCCTTGGCCCAGCTATGCACCTGCGGGTCCTCACTGACGAAGCCCCTATAGTCCATCCTGCCTTGGTTGGTGGGGAACCCTATCGCGGCTACCCTGCTCTCGTTAAGGGCGAGGAACACATTCACCTCGTCAATCTTCCTCACCTGGAACTGCCCCCTAATAACCGCGTTCTCTATCACTTTTCCTCGGTCGAACTCCGGAGGTATGACGATATCAGTTGGCTCAAGGAGTCTGAATTCCACTCCCCTGTTCAGGGCATCTTCCCATGCGGGAATCGCTGTGAGGATATACTTGTCAGTGAGCCTATAGATATACTCCTGGGACTCCCTGCCCAGCTGCTCGATGAGATGGAATATCACCATGATATCATCGACGTACCTGGCATTCCCAAGCTCCCCTATCCTCGACACGAACTCGGGAGGTATGCCCGTGAGGTCATGGTTCTGGAAATAATCCCTGTGGCTGCTGGTGAACATGAAGCCATCGATCTGGGTCAGGGAAAGCTCACCGTACCCAGTGAGACTGTGAGTGCCGTTGGGGTTCTTGATGGTCAACCCCGTCTCCCCGAGCCGCGCCAGGTGCCTGCTGGTCTCCTGGGTGGTGAGCCCCAGCTCCTTGCTGAGGGCGGTAACAGTCATGTGGTCCCGCTGCAGGCGCCTGAGCATGCGCAGCCTATCCTCATCGCTGAACTCGAAAAACAGGTCACAGAGGCTTTCAATTGACATAGAATACATCTCCTATTTTTTCATCACTGATATTACTATCCCTAAACCAATCATGCAATGGGGTTAAACAGGTTTCCCCATACTGGGGATACATGAGGCACAGTTTCTCCGTTCAGATGAGTTCCACTGAGAGCATCTCGGGTTTGGTGATAAACAGGAAGAAGGACAGGGTGTTCATAGAGGGAGAGCTAGGGCTACTCAAGGAGGCAGAGTACGTTGAGGGCAGGGTGCTCACCATCACCGGTGAGAACGGGGTCCTACGCATTGATATCTGCAGGGAGACCCTGTTGAGCGCGTTGAACCAGAGAAGAAAAAAACAGGACAGTGTACAATAACGGATACTAATCTGGCAGGACTAATCTTGAACAGGTCTTAAGTCATTAACACGGTATTTACTGTTGGCGACACACTTGGATTCGGGTATTGTTACGAAAACGATGGAGAAGGCGAAAAAGTTCAGCGGCAGGCTCAGCTTCCTTGATTTCGCACGTGGAATAATCATGATAATAATGGCATGGGACCACGTCTCGGGCTTCTGGAACCAGTACCACCACGGAGGGGAAGGCATCCTTGGAAGGGCCCCACCGTTCATCAATACGACATGGTTCCTCTTGCGCTTCGTGAGCCACTATTGTGCACCTACATTCATTTTTCTCGCCGGGACGGTGCTTGCCATCAGCGCTACTAGAAGGCTTGAGAGGGGAGACAGGGAGAGGGATGTCACGCTGCACCTGATCACGAGAGGGCTTGTGCTCCTCATACTTGAGGCCGCACTCGTCTCACCCGCCTTCAGCCTTCCGTGGACATATTTCGGCGTCATAGCGTGCATCGGAGTCAGTTTCATCATATTCAGCGTGGCAAGGAAACTGCCCCCCAAAGTGATCCTTCTTGTCAGCCTATTGATTGTGCTCAACGAGCCCTTCCTGAACTTGGATTTCATCCCCTTGAACGTCAACTGGGGAAGGTACCTGAGAGTAATAATCAACGAGCCTAACTTCGAGAGGTTCCCGTACTTCGGGCTCTACCCGATCATACCTTGGATCGGGGTCATGGGAATGGGCTGGAGCCTGGGGTCCTACCTTGAGTCCAAGAGCAGGAAGGATATCGCAGCCCTCAGAAACAGGGTTCTGGCTACTGGAATCGCCAGCATCGTGATGTTCTTCGTGGTCCGCTACATCAACGGGTACGGCAACCTGCTCCCGAGGACAGGGAACACACTGATTGAGTGGCTCTACGTGAGCAAGTACCCGCCAAGCCTAGCTTTCCTTTTGTGGAGCCTCGGGGGTATGTGCATCTTCATGACCATCGGCCTCGTACTTGAAGAGAGAGGACTATCCGAGAACAGGATAGTTGCCGCAGTCCTGACAATAGGCAGGAACCCGCTTTTCTTCTATGTGACCCACCTCTGGCTATACAGGATTAGGTGGACGGGCCCGCCGTATCAGCTTGAGCTATCAACGACCCTTGTCTTCTGGGCCGTCGGGATCGTGGTGCTCTGGTTCATGTGCAGGGAGTACGAGAAGCTGAAGAGGAAGCACCCGAAACCAATTCTGCAGTACATATAGTGATAGAAATGAGTGGCCCTATTGACAGGAAAAGCCTCGCCATTATCTTGGCGGCATCCATCGTCCTGACGAGTGGGAACATCTGGATGCACAGGAACGACCCCCCGGTGAACTGGGCGACTACTGAGCAGAATGGTATAAAGTTCAGCCATCCGCGTAGCGTGATCATAGCAGACAGCACTCCCCCTGAATGGACTCCGAGCTACTGGGAGGGAGGACTCCAAGGAGAGTATAGCTCAGATGGAGTTGAACTCCTCGGTCTTTTCTGGTTCACAGACAGAGCGGAGTCCGAGGAACTCGCCCTTGAACTGGTCCTAGATATGGCCCTACAGGAAAACCCGGGGCTGGGATGGGGTGACGTAAAGACAAGGACCATGTCCGGTTACGATGTGACTTTCTATGAGATCGAGCTTGAGATAGAGGGGATGATAGTACCGGGGGTTATCACGGCCTTCAAGGACCCTTACGGGAGGATTATAATGCCTTTTTATCTCAAATCACCTGGAAGCATAGATTACAGCCTCCAAATGGTAGAGAGGATCATCGGAACCATGGAGCTTTCTGCCCCCTTGGAACTTCTAGTCATGCCTAGCTACTGGCCGACCGAGGGATGGAAATACGCCACCCCCGCACAGATGGGTTTGGCCCCCGGGCCGTTGCAGGACATGGTTGACGCCATCGAGTCAAACTCGTTCAGTGTGGACAGCGCAATGGTGATCAAGGACAGGTATGTCGTGCTGGACGAGTACTTCGGGGACTATGAGAAGGACGAGCTTCACATCATATATAGCTGCACCAAAAGCGTTGTATCAACGATCTTCGGCATCGCCTACGGGAACGGCTTGATCCCGGGCCTCGACACTAGGCTACTTGATATCTACCCGGACATCATTCCCGAGAACCCGGGAGAGTGGAAAGACTCCATCACCCTAAGGGACCTCCTCATGATGTCAGGAGGCTTCGATGCAAGGGACAGCTGGATTTACGAGTGGGAAGGACTAGATGGGCTGCACGCTGCTGATGATGCCGTGGAATACATGCTGGACCTGCCTATGGACTTCGAGCCAGGAACTCGCTTTGAGTATACCAATGGTGTTAGCCACCTACTCAGCAGCATTATAACCGAACAGACTGGTGTTTCGGCTGCCGAGTACGCCGAGGAGCACCTGTTCGG
>JAUWLH010000143.1 GCA_030613835.1 Candidatus Bathyarchaeota archaeon
CCGTCTATCAAGCAGCTCTTCTCTTGAGACTCTCCTCGTTCCTTGGGTCAGGTGCCATTGGGTATGGGTGTAGGTAGGGGTGAGGCACTCACATTAGCTTTCGCGTTTCTTCGCGAATCTGCCATCATAGGACAAATGGCACAAGCTGGTAGAACTGAGAAGAAACGTGAAGGCAATAGCATAAAACATAGTTCTCTCGGGCAGGGTATTGAGCAACATGGCGAAGAAAAGACGTTCAGGTTGTAAGATCGTCGGCAGAGGAAAACGGGCGCGATGCATGTGTAACGGCAAATTCGCGAAGAGAACCCGCTCCTGGACCAGGAAGGGCTTCGATGAAGGTTATCAAAAGGCTATAGCGGATTACAAGATTAAATACCCTTGTGCAGTCTACGAAGATGAGTTGATCATGAACCCTAGGCTGGCACATGTGAAAGGGCTATAAAAAGAAATGAGTGAAACCGATTTCACCATTCGCGGGCATCGTATGGAGCCCCAGTGAAGTTTCTCCCGAGTTTTTATCCGTTCATGAGGTAGTGGGTGATTTGCTCCTTGGAGTAACCGTCCAGACCCAGGCTTTCCGCTGTGGCTCCATTATTCCAGAAATCCCTTTCCAACACCAGCTCAGCTAGGCTCACCATGGTGTCAATGGCCGGCGTGGGGACGTTGAACTGCTTCCCAAGGCTGGACATGAACACGAACCCGTAGAGGATGTCCTCACCGAACGCCGTCTTGGCCGCAAACTCGTCAAGGCTCAACCCCGGCCGCCAGCTGCGATGACTAGCAAACGAGCTGTAGACCTCATACATGGTCTCACCTGTAACCCCGTACTGGCTGTACTCCATCTTCAGTACCTCTGGCTTCGGTATGAGTTCTATGCCAACCGCTCTTCCGACCGCCATCCTCTCCTTGTCTAACAGGTCCATGACGTGGGCCACCTTGGGGGTCATCAATGTCCCGTAGAACTCCAGGTCTCCTCCTGTTTTCTCCCAGAGGCCTGTGTTCAGCAAAGCGGGGGGTACATGGACCTGTAGGTTGGGGTTAGTGAGACTCGTGTACAGGACGCTGCTTGCCGCCTCGCAGTTGGGGAAAAAGGGTTTAACTGCTTTCATCAACTCGGGCGTCTCTTTCGCTGGCATCGCGGCTGCCCATAGATGAGCCTTTACTCCAAAAACGTTCAGCACGGCGGGTCCTGTAGGTTTGATGAAATATGGGAGAATAGCTCCCTCACCAAGAACCGTATCCTTGGGGGCCATTTCTTTGAATTTCTTGTAGGTTCTGAGGGCTGCGAGGTAGCTGCTCCAGTTCATGATCACCTGGCCTGGCTCCATGTACTTCGCGGCCTCCAACGTGAACCGTTCGACACCGTACGCCCTAATTGTCATGAATATCGCATCGGCACCCTCAACGGCCTCACCCATATTCGTGGTGATCACATCCGGCTCCACAACCCCCTCAAGATTACCATGAGCCTCTATACGCCCCTTCTCCTCGACCACCCTGAGATTCTTATCATACTCTGGGAAATCGAACAAGTTTACCTTAAAACCCTTCATCCCGAGATCAACGGCCATGGTCATCCCACCGCTTCCACACCCTAAAATCGCTGCACGTTTCAATCTAAATCCTTCCTACACCCTTTTCTTTTGTCTAATAATATAAACTATGACCTCGTCACCCACATGATGGTTATCCTAACAGAATCAGGGATGTCGTTGAACCAGGTAAGCCAGATAAACGGACTACTGATTGGCCATCGGGATAAAGCCACCGAGGATCAGGTTCCCGTGGCAGATAGCCCAACACAAGCGTTTCAATTAGCAGAGGAGAAAGCAGGTGGTGAACACCATGCTCTCATCGATCCGTATCTCCCCCGTGGTTTCCAACTAGGACACGAATAGGCTGGTCATCTTTCTCTCCTCGACTAGCCCATCCATCTCCGAGTCTGAAGGACGCTCCCGATGCCTACTGGCAGCGTCAAGGACCCTTTGGAGTATATTCACGTCCCCTGCTGTGTTCAGGAATATTCTCTCCTGCCCTATTATCCATGAGACAGCGAGGTCAAGGTCCTCCTGTGCCTCCAGTGGCTCGTACCATGTACTCCTAGTCCTCGGCTTCTCTGCCCAGGGTCCCCTCGTTACCGATTTTATCGTCTGCACAGCAACGCCCCTGTCCGCGCACATCTCGACCAGTTCCTCGAAATCCTTTCGGTACTTTGCGTTCATGTAAAGGGGGTAATTCCACGGCATCAGCACCGAGTCAAACTCGTACCTTTCCAGGCTCCGCTTGTGCATCGTGGGGGCTAGCAAGCCGTGCCCTGTTACGCCGATATTCTTCACAAGCCCCTGGTCCCGCGCCTCAGTGGCAGCCTTCAGAACCCCATCATCGCCCATAGCCTTGTCCCAGTCATCGGGATGAACTAGGTTGTGGAGCTGTAAAAGGTCCACACTGCTAACCTGAAGCCTCTTCAGCGAGTTTCCGAACTCCTTTTTGGCCGCTGTATAGGTTCGCTCACCCGTCTTCGTGGCGAGGAAGAACTTGTCCCGGTGTTCCCCCATCCAGGGCCCTATCCTCAGCTCGCTGTCCCCGTAACTTGCGGCGGTGTCGATGTGGTTTACCCCGTGCTCCAACAGGAGTTTGAGCACTTCGTCCGCGACCTCCTGTGTGACCTTGCCAAGGACAGCAGCCCCGAACAACGTGACACTGCTCTTGTGCCCGGTTGAGCCAAAAAACTGTTTCCTAATCATAATAAGGGATTGGAGCCTCAGCGGAAAAGAATATCCTTTCGTCTAGACCCTGAGCAGGATCTTTTTGGCGTAATCTTTCATGATTGCGGCGAACTCCCTGATTCTCTCCTCCGTATAAGGGTTAACATCGTTGTACGTTGGGTCCAGCGTCTTCTCTGGTTTGTACTGCTGGAACACGAACCTCTTGGCCCCGCGCACCATCTCACCCATTTTCTGCACGGTTTCCGTTTCAACGATCCCTGGAACCGCTGTGCAGCGGAACTCGTAGTCCAACCCGCTGTCCATGATTAATTTGATGCTCTCCAGGACCTGAGCGGCATCCTCTATTCCAACTAATTTGTAGTTTTCAAGGGATGTCTTGACGTCCATGGCGACGTAACTCAAGTAAGGCAGGCATTCCCTCAATGCATCCGGTTTAAGACCGTTTGTATCTAGTTTGATATCGAATCCATGTCCTCTCATCCTCCCCAGGAAAGCTGGCAACCCGGGATCCAGAGTGGGCTCTCCTCCTGTTACCACGATGGAGTCCACGTAACGTTTCCTCCTGAGAAGAATCTCTATGATGTCCTCTTCCTCTTGAAAAGGACCCGTATAACCTTCCACCAGTTCACCGTTGTGACAGTATGGACACCTGAGATTACATCCTGCAGTAAAAAGAACGGAGGCTACCCTGTCCGGATAATCTATGAGGCTCGTTTTCTGGAAACCCGCGAACCTCAATCGTCGTACCCTTCAATGAGGGGAGCGGCCGCATCGAAGGTCGCTCTGATGCTGAACTCCGCCTGCTTCCCATCGTTCCACTGCTTCACTGGCCTCATGTACCCTACTACTCTGCTGTACACCTCGCACTCGGATGCGCAGGTGGGGCATGTGAAAGCCTCGCCTGTGATGTACCCGTGGGTTGGGCAGATGCTGAACGTTGGGGTCAGCGTAAAGTAGGGGATATTGGTGTTCTCAGCCATCTTCTTGATCAAGTTGGCTGCTGCCTTCCATGAATGCAGCTTCTCGCCGAGGAAGGTATGGAACACGGTCCCTCCCGTGTACAAGGGCTGTAGCTTGTTCTGGTGCTCCAATACATCGAATAGGTCCAATGACGCGTCCACTGGCATGTGGCTGCTGTTGGTGTAGAAGGGCTCCACTCCTGGGCGCAACTTGTCCTCATTAGCTACCCTGATGTTTCCATATCTCTGTTTGTCCATCCTAGCCAGCCTGTAGCTGGTTCCCTCTGCCGGCGTTGCCTCTAGGTTGTAGATGTTTTCTGTCTCCTCCTGGTAGTCACTGAGCCTGTTCCTCATGTTCCTAAGGACCCTGTCTGCGAATGCCAAGCCTTCTGGGGTGTTGATATTTGAGCCCATGAGGTTCACTATGGCCTCGTTCATTCCCAGCAGCCCTATGGTGCTGAAGTGGTTCTTCCAGTAGGAGCCATATGCCTCCTTAATGTGTCTAAGGTAGAACGCACTGTACGGGTATAGACCGTTCTCGCTTAGCTTCTCCACAGTCTTCCGCTTGATCTCTAGGCTGTCCCTACTCAGGTCCATCAGCTCATATACCCGTTCCATGAACTCGTCCTCCGACTTTACCGTGTAGCCAATACGCGGAAGGTTCAGGGTGACTACACCGATGCTGCCCGTCAATGGATTTGCTCCGAATAGTCCTCCTCCCCTCTTCCTAAGCTCCCTGTTGTCGATTCTTAGCCTGCAGCACATGCTTCTGACGTCCTCGGGGCTCATATCACTGTTGATGAAGTTGCTGAAGTATGGCGTGCCGTACTTGGCGGTCATCTCAAAGATCTTCTGCGAGACAGGTGAGTCCCAGTCAAAGTCGTCAGTGATGCTGTAGGTCGCGATTGGGAACGTGAACACCCTGCCCATGGCG
>JAUWLH010000276.1 GCA_030613835.1 Candidatus Bathyarchaeota archaeon
AACAGCTTACTTTCATGGAAAGTAGAATATCTGACATTTTCTTTCAACTATTCTTAATTTATGGAGGATTAAAAGGTAAGTGCGTGTACACAAGTTCTAGGACACGTTCATTTTTGTATTTTCCAAGTTTTAGAACGGCTCCGTGTCACATTATAAGCATTATGTGACACACACGCGCATAGTTCTAATTACTGGATACGCCGTAGATTAACCATGTTCAAACCCGTACTGAAGGCCCTTGAGAAAGAGATCTCAGGGGCGATAGCGCTTTCACACGTGGCCCAGGTTGCCAAGCACCACAGGATACAGGCGAGCCCGGGCATAAGGGGGGCCTGTGAGTACGCCATATCCGAGTTCCACAAAATGGGGATCGATGCAAAGCTGCACAGCTACCCGGCAAACGGCAAGGACTTTGACTGGACCAGCCTACGCTTCAAGGAGTGGAGCTGCGACGACGCATGGCTCAAGCTCATTGAGCCAGAGGCAAAGTACCTCGCAAGGTTCGCCGAGAAGAAGATCCACGTCATCCAGAGGAGTATCTCGACTCCAGAAGGCGGGTTGACCGCCGAGCTCATAGTCCCAAGAAACAAGGGCGAGGAGCCCGAGGACTATGAAGGAATCGATGTCAATGGCAAAGTGGTCATCAGCAACGGCGATGTCCACAGGATCAACGAGTTAGCCCTTGTCGAGAGGGGCGCTGCAGGTATCATATACGACGGTATGTTCGTCAGAACCGACCTACCTGAGGGTACCTTGGATGATACCCTCAAGTACACCAGCTTCTGGTGGACTCCGCAGGACACTCCTGGCCTGGGATGGGTCGTGACCCCAAGGACGGGCAGAGAGTTGAGGAGACTGGTTGCCAAGGGTGACCCTGTCAAGGTTCAAGGATACATCAAGGCGGAGCTGTACGAGGGCTACCTTGACAACGCCGTCGCTACCATCCCCGGCGAGACCGACGAGGAGGTCATAGTCATAGCCCACATCTGCCACCCAGAGCCCAGCGCCAACGACAACGCCAGCGGCTGCGGGGCAACCATGGAGGCCGCGAGAGCAATAAAGAAACTCATCGATGACGGCGTGCTGACCAAGCCCAAGAGGACCATCAGGTTCACCCTAGTCCCCGAGATGGCTGGATCATACAGCTACCTTGCCGAGAGGGAGGAGGACATCCCCAAGATGATTGCCAGCATCAACCTAGATATGGTGGGTGAGGACCAGGACCAGACAGGCAGCGTCCTGGTTCTACACAAGACCCCTGATAGCTTCCCCAGCTACATCAACGCGGTCTCGGAGGCCATATTCGAGGAGACCCAGAAAGAGTTCAAGAGCATCGGCGGGAACCCGTGGATGGCCACGTTCAGGCACGCCGTTGGTGACTTCAGCGGGGGAAGCGATCACTACATCTACACAGACCCCACGGTAGGCATCCCCAGCGTCATGATGATCCAGTGGCCCGACAAGTTCTACCACACCAGCGATGACACCATCGACAAGGTGAGCCCCAAGAGCCTTGCCAAGGTAGCCACTATCGCCGCCACGTTCGCGTACTTCATAGCCAACGCCGGAGAGAGGGAGGCCCCTTGGATAGCCAGCCAGGTGGCCAGCAGGGAGAAGCAGGCGCTCTCCAAAATGGTCCAGGCGGCCATTGACAAGGCGGCCATCTACGACGTTGACTCATACAAGGTGGACGAGGTGAGGGACTACCTCAAGGAGAAGATCGAGTTCGACGTAGAGGTGGGAATAAAAGCCCTGAAAAGCATCAAACGGATCGCCCCAGGCTGCGAGTCCACCATAAACCCCCTCATCAGCAACCTGATGGCAGAGGCAGAGAAAGAATACGACCACGCCATGAAGATACTGGAGGACTTGGCGGAGAAGCAGGGCATCACGGAGTTTCCTGACAATGAGCCTGAGGTGAAAGACGAGCCAAAGGGAGCCGACCTGGTTCCTGTGAGACTGTATCGAGGGCCTCTATCTACTAGGCCCTGGATGAGGAGCCTGAGCCCAGAGGATCAGGAGGCGTTGAGGCAGTTGAACAAGAAGCACAGCATCACACATGGAGGCCCGAGTACCCAGGCACTTTACTGGACCGACGGCTCGAGGAGCATCAGCGAGATCAGCAAACTCGTGGAACTTGAGACTGGATCTACTAACCTCCCGTACCTTGTGGAGTATTATGGGCTCCTAGTCCGGAGTAACAAGGCCGAATATCAAAACCAATAAGCTTTAAACTCTCCTCCGCTTCCCTTATTGAACGGTTGGGCGGGTGGTCTAGTGGTATGACATCGCCTTGACGTGGCGAGGGTCGCAGGTTCGATCCCTGCTCCGCCCACCATCTTTTAGTTTAAAGTGTGAAATAGGGCGATCTGTTTTTCTCGTTTCCCATATATCCCTTCCATAGCTTCATTTTAAAGATGAAAGTATTTGCGGGTTGGATAAATATGGGGTGTAATTACGGCCTAAAAAACAACAAACCCAAAAATGAACTTGACATTTTCTCAAGACCAATATCGAGCCATGAGGAACAGTATATCGTTCCCAAGGATCTCAAATTTTATACCTTTGAGGTTGTCTACTATTCGTTTTCAACATTAAATTATAGAATCCTTTAGATCGATGAAACCTAAACGAAGTTATAGATCATTTAATCGATCGAAGCAGGATACTTGGCTTA
>JAUWLH010000040.1 GCA_030613835.1 Candidatus Bathyarchaeota archaeon
AATCTTCACCCAATTTTTCCCAGCACATCTTTTATGCCTAAAAAGCCCAGAGGGTACGTTGATTCTATGAGTAAGATAAGGGTGGGGCTGCCCAAGCTGACTTACAGCGGTCACCTCGGTAGGACAGAGGCCGATGAGGGACCAAAGACAATGGAGGAGGGGGGATTGATACCCCTACTGGAGGGAATGGATTGCGAGGTAGCGGAAAGCGTCTACGCGAAACTGGGCCCCGAGGAGGAGAAGGTTTACGGTGCGAGGCTCAGGTTAGGGCTTGCAAGCAGCAATCTGGCTGATATTGTGGCCAAGCAGATCCAGGCAGGGATACTGCCCATTGGACTGCTAGCAAATTGCAATGGCTTGATGGGGATGCTAGCGGGGCACCAGCGGGCAAGCGGGTCTTGGAAGCCGTTGAAGGTTGGCCTGGTATGGATCGACGCCCACGGCGACTTTAACACGCCCGAGACGAGCCTCAGCGGCATGATGGGCGGGATGCCCGTAGCTATCAGCACAGGCCTGTGCTTACACCATATCCGACGAGCTTGCGGCATTGATCCGCCACTTCCAATCAGCTACGTCACCATGGTGGGTGTCAGGGACACCGACCCTTGGGAGCAAAACCTCATAGACAACTACGGGATACCCCAGATCACCGTTGCCGACCTGAAGGTTGGGAGCCCTAAGATCTACGGGGAGATGGAGAGGCTTGCGACATTAACTGACCTCATCTACGTCCACGTTGACCTCGATATTCTTGACCCGGATGATATCCCCGGGGCAGGGCTGCCGGTAGAGAACGGTCCGACGGCGGACGAGCTGGGTGATGCGCTGGAAATTATGTTCAAACACCCGAAGGCAACCGGATATGGCATGGCCTCATACCCATGGAGCAGGGACACTGAGCGCAAAGGACTGAAATCGGTATACAGGCTTGTCGAGGGCGTCATCAAGGGTGTGAAAAGCAGAGACTAGAGTTCCACCTAAAAAAGGAAATTCCAAGTAAGAGGGATTAGATCACGAACTCCTCGTGCTCTACAGCCCTGTTTTTGATCCCGAGCTTGGCGACCGACAGCTTTCGTCCACCGTGGAGCTCGGCCTCGGCCTCTCCGGCGCAAAGCGCGTCCGCAACCCTGCCAATAGCGTCACCCTTCATGATACCACTTCCGCTGCCGCATCCCACGTAGAGAAATCCTTTCTCACCGTAGATGACTGGTGTCTCGTCGAAGCTGTTGATGGCGTACTGGCCCGCCCAGCTATTCATGGGCCGGATGTCCTCAAACTCGTTGAAGTACATGACTAGTGCGTGGTAGATGTTGTTGGTGTAATAGTCATCCTCGGCTTGGGGGTCCTCCTCTAGCTCGAACTTCCTGGGGATTGTGTCGGCACAGCCTAGCCAGATACTTCCCTCGGTGAGCTCCGCCTTGAGGAATATCCCAGCGGTAGGCAGCACCACGAGGGGCAGCGCATTCTCGTGATTCAGGCTATTGGTCCTCATGACAGGGTCCAGCTTGGGCTCCTTGAAAGCAAACAGCTGCCTCTTTTTAGGCCTCTGGAAACAGTCAAACCCGACGGGGTCCATGAGCTGATGTGCCCACACCCCGCATGCGACAACAGTTGTGTCTGCCGTTATCTCGCCATCTGAGGTCTTGGCGCCAGCGATCCCCTTTTCCTGCCATACGAACGGCTCCCCTGGTATCCCCAGCTCCATCTTAGGCTTCACCATGAGCTCGGTGGCCTCGGTGTTGTATTTTACCTCGCCTCCCAGCTTCAGGAACTCGGCCTCGTAGGCCCGAACAAGCGCATCAGCGTCGAGGCTACCGCATTTCTTGCCGTAGATCCCGTAGTCCACGTTCTCGAGTCCAAGCAGCTCAGCCTCCTCGTCATCCCCGAAATCGGTCATCAGTGAGGGGACCCTCGCCTCGATCTCCTCCCTGTTGTAGACCTCCAGCTCGATCTTCCTCGCCTTTAAACCCTCAACCGCAGGGCGTATCTTCTCGTACTGCTCCTCGCTGAAAAGCCACAGGTAACCGATGGACTCCATTTTCAGGTTGAAACCCAACTCCTTCTCCATGTGGAAGAAGTAATCGATGCTTGAGTCGGCCAGCAGGTAATTTGTCTCGCTCGTGAAAATGTTCCTGAACCCCCCTTCGCTCTTTGCGCTGTTGCCCTGTCCGGGTCCGGCGTACTTGTCTATCACCACTATTTTCTTAGACGGGTCGCGTTTCTTCATGTAATATGCTGTCGAGAGACCCATTATACCTGCCCCGATGATCAAGGTGTCGCAGTCCATACCGACAGAGTTTCGTCTAACAGATTTAATCTTAATTGTTGAAGATCGGGTATTCTTCGACGACTGTCTGTACTTTCATCAATTCCCAGGCTACCCGAAGCATCGTTCTCCTTCATACATGAAATATTGTTGAAGCAGTCACCAGATGACTGAGTATGTTACGGGGCAGGAGCTGCCAGACAGGTACATGGCAGAAAGCCAGCTCTCCACAGGGAGCCCAGAGCTAGACAGCCTGATAGAGGGCCCCCAGCGTGGACTGTTCTAATATGTCTCCGGCAAGAAGAGGATCGGGATCAAGCTTTACGAAAGGACTAGGCTGGACTCGTTCGCCCAGTTATTTAATACAAAAAGGATTAGTGGACGACGCCTAGGCGGTTCAACTCGTCCCTGAGCACGTCAGATGTGTTCTTCAGGTCGGTCTGATGAACGACGTATTCGTCGCCGCTGATGACCCCCTGTTTGAACTGGCTGTCCAGACCTGCTAGGGTGGTCTCTATCTCGCTGACCCTTTGTCTCAGGTGGTCTGCGTAGTCACCGGTGTGGCCGTCATGCGTCTCAGTGGTGGGGGACACGTCCGCCTGGACAACGCCATCGTTCATCCTTAGGATCCGATCAGAGACCCTAGCGATGCTGGGGTCGTGAGTGACCATGATGACCGTCTTGCCGAGTTCCTTGTTCACCTTGCGCAGGTACTGGACCACTATGGCCGCGTTCTCGGTGTCAAGCTCACCAGTGGGCTCGTCAGCCAAGACCAGAGGTGGGTCGTTAGCCAGCGCAGCCGCGAGGGCTATCCTCTGCTGTTCTCCGCCGCTTAGCTCACCTGGTTTGTGGTCCTTCCTGTTGAGCATACCGACCACGCCCAGCAGTTCATTGACCCTCTTGTTCCTCTCATCGGCCTTGATTCCAAGTGCTGCCATTGGCAGCTCCACGTTCTCGGCTGCTGTGAGGGTCGGGATCAGGTTCATGTTCTGGAACACGTGACCTACTGTCTTCCTCCTGAAATTTACCAGATCACTGACACTCATGCCTTTGATGTCGGTCTCGAAGACCTTGACGCTTCCAGCGGTGGCTTTGTCGAGCCCACCTATAATATTTAGCAAGGTGGACTTTCCGCTACCCGACACCCCGATGATAGCGATCATCTCGCCTTTACGGACGTTCACGTTCAGGCCCCTGAGAGCCTGGACCTCGATGTTGCCTAGCTTGTATATCTTGATCAGATCTCTTACGATAACCGCGTTTCTTGTACTCATTTTTATTCCTCCAGTTTCAGATCCGGCTCCGCCGAGATCCTGTTTATGGCCACCACTATTGGCACAATGGTGGACAAGATTATTAGTCCAATGATTGCCCCCAGCTTGACTAATACGCTGGAGGGGAATATCACTCTGTAACTGAATATGAACCCGAGGGTATTGTTAAGCAGGTTCACCACACCGTACAGGGTTATGACGCCCACGACAGTACCGAGGATTATGGCGAATATGTCCATGCCTAGGTGCTCGGTGAGCATTGTGATCGCCAGTTGGCGTGGGCTGTAGCCCCTGATGACCATGATGGTCAGCTCCTTCTTCCTGCTGCGGATCATTGTTGAAATTATCAGCACGACCCCAACAGATGCAACCAGCCCCGCGAAGTACGTTCCAAGCACTTGTATCTGCTTGGGCCCCGAGAGGATGATGTTGTTGATAGCATATCTATGGTTGATCTCAGCTATGTCGACGCGCTGAACATCTGGGTCAACATCCTCCAGGACGATCTTGATGGCATCGACATCAATGTCGGGTTCTAGGTTCAATATTATCCTCCTCTGGTCGATGTATCGCTCCCTGATCTGTTCCATGAATGTGTGGCTGACGTACATCATTGGGTTGCTTGGAATGTAGTTGTCCGGGTTAGTCTTCCCGTAGAATCCAACAATCTTGACCTGGTATGTTCGGCCGGCCGTCTGAAGCAGCATAGTGTTGTTCACGCTGAGTCCCAGCGCCTGCCCTGCCCCGTACTCAATGAAGGCCCCGTTATCGATGGCAGCCATGGCATCGAACATGCCAGGGTCATGAGCGAAGTTAAGCGGCATGTACGCTGTTTCCTCCCAGACAAGGGGGTCAATGCCCCTCACGGGTATAACAGTAAGACTTGTATCCGGGTTGAAGAGCACCTCTATACTCGCTGACTGGACCCCATCCACCTCAAGTAGCTTCTCAAGCACCTCCTCAGCTCCCTGACCCTCGAATAGCCAAACCGCGGCGTCCGCGCCCACAGCTGTGTTAACGGCGGAAGCAAGGAAATCCTCGCTGGTAGCGACGTTCCCGATGACGGTGACGCTGTATCCTACGATAAGTGCTATCATGAAAGTCGAGGCAGCCGTCCGTTTCAGGTTCCTCCTGCTGCTAAGAGCTGATAGCTTCGCAACGTCTCCGACGAACAGCCCCGCGAACTTTGTGAGCAGGGTCTGGTACCAAGGAGCGTACTGGATAAACAGCTTGGTGAATCCCCAGAAAAGAAGGATAGGAGCTATAAAGCTCAGCAAATAGTCTGTGCCCCACCAAGTCTGGAAGATCAAGTTGATGACCAGGTTGCTAGTGGATGGCCTGAACTGCTCCACGGTGATGCCCATGTAGATCATTATGGTCCTGTATATACCGAGGGATAGGGCGAGCGAAGGCTCTAAGATAGAGAACCCATCCTCGTCCTCCGTGCTATGCTCCCTGAGAGCTTCCACCATGTTGACCTGGGCAGCCCTCTGGGCTGGCTTGTAAAGTGAGATAAGCGCAAGAACTAGACTGAACGCAAATACTGTCCCAACTGTAATCGGTGAAATAGAAGAAAGAGTCTCAATGGGCCCGACGCCCTCGATGACAAGCGGCAGGATAAGGCTACTTCCCAACAGCCCCATGAACCCAGCGAAAACCGCTACGACAAGCCCCTCGAATAGGAGCATGTATAGTATTTGCTTGTGGTTCATTCCACGAGTCAAAAGGAGACCGATCTCTCTCTTTCTCATACCGAACACGACCTCGGTTATGGTCAATCCGAGGTACCATGCAGTGAAAAAAACAGGAAGGCTAACGATTATTGTGCTAATCTTCATCTGATTGGAGTTGTTCTTGATGATGGTTAGTATCTCGCCCAGGAAGTTTCTGGGTGTGAAATAGAACTCAGCGCCCTCGGAGTTCAGTTGCTCGTTGATGAAATCGATGGTCTCAATTGAGCCATCGATATCCCACGGGTTTACTAGTCCCTCCCTGTCAAGGGAGATAAGGGCCACTCCGAACTGGTCATTTACGGGTCTCCTCTGCTCCGCGAATATCTCCTTCATGATATCCATGTAGGTCTCCTCACTGATCAGCACCAAGTTGTAGCTCGGTCGCTTCTGGCTTGGATCGTTTTTACTGAACAGGCTCTGAAGGTAGACATCGTACCTGCTGACAAAGAGCGTCCATTCCTTGTCCTTGATCCCCACGGCATCCGCCAATGGGAACTTGAATTGTCTATTCTCGAACCCAGGGGGGCTCTTCCATAAGTACGTCTCCATCGCGATGACCACGGTCCCGTTGTCAAAGCAAAGGGGTGCGACCGCGGAGCTGGCGTCAAAGTACACCTTCCCGCGTTCAAACTGATCTACACCGACAAATCCCTCGTAGAAGATGGAATCATTCGGGATGGCTACCATGTAGACGCCTTCAATCGTGGTATTGACGGTCCCAGGCTCGAAAAGTCGAACTGGGGTCCGCATGAAATAATCTAATCGTTCAACGCCTTCAACGGACCCGAAGAACTCATCTATCTCGGATATCCGGGTCTTGGTAATATTCTTGTCAAGAGCCATGGATATGATATCGTAGGGCGCCGACGCAAACACCTGCTCAAGGGTCTTTGCCCCAATAACGTCCGCCCCCTGAAGGATGCCCGCGAAAAGGGTCGAAGCGAGCGCGACGCTGAGGAAAAGAGACAGGAAAAGCCCTTTACCCCTAATAATCCGTTTTATGGCGTAATTGAACATCTCTAAACAGTCGCGATGCCTGTTTAAAAAAACTTGCTAAAATATATGTAATTCAAAAGAAAGTAAAGGACATGAAGTTTTCTTTAAATACTAAAGTTTATATCACCTGCCCGGTTTTCAACTGCAGTGAATTTAATGCTCCAATTGCTTGGACAACTATTACAACAGGACAGCGAGATAGGAATGATACTGCAATCACTGTTCAGTTTTGCTTTTATCATTTACCTATTCTACGCACAACGTATCCAGGCCATGACCATGCTGCGTCAGATTGAGACCAGCCTTCGAAAGGTCAAGAGCCTCCGTGATGACGGCCGGAAAATCGCTATCGAGACTATCAAAAAGTTCGGTAAATCCGAGAGGGACCCGACGCCTCAGGTCGAGAGGTTCATGGATCACTTCATGATCCCGCCCATCAGCATGGACCCGGCCGGCGTGGTGCAGAAGCTTGGAAAGATAATCAACGTGAGGGAGTTCACCTTCGAGCGTGAAGTAGCCCAGATGGCCCCGGAGGCGACTCAAGTCCAGAGGAACAACCTGGAGAACCTGCTTGAGGCGGGACTGGCCTTGAACATTTACTACAAGGTCATCAGACACTATTACCTATTGGGCAAGAAGACCATGAACATCTACGTCATCATGCAGATCCACATGATCCTGCCCATGCTAATCCAGCAGATCGAGGCGTACAGTGCCGCGCTGCAGGCTTTCAGAGACGGGATACCCATCGGGGACTCGGTTGGACCCATCGTGGCAGCCAAGCTACTGAACGGAGCCGAGGTCCATGAGGTGGCCAAGGAAATGGCCGCTGGGGAGATCGAGTACGAGGGTCGCAGGGTCATCATAACCAAGGCATGGGGACCCGGTGGAAGCGTTGGGAAGCCAGGTGACGCCATCAGAACCATACTTGACAAGGAGAAAGGAAATGTCAAGATGCTAATCACCGTTGACGCGGCCGGCAAACTTGAGGGAGAGGGAGTCGGTGAGATCGCTGAGGGCGTGGGAGCCGCCATAGGTGGGCCTGGCGTCGAGAAGTACAAGATCGAGTTGGCAGCCACTGAATACGAGGTTCCAATGTTCGCTGTAGCGATCAAGCTGGGAATGGAGCACGTAGTGGCACCGCTGGTCGAGGAGCTCATGGACGCTACCGACAAGGCGGTTAGCAGTGTGAAGGGACTGATACTTGAGTACAGCGAGGAGGGCGACACTGTGGTCGTGGCTGGAATCGGTAACACAGTGGGGGTAGCACAATGAGACTAATGACAGAAGAGGGAAACGCAAGGCCACTGGCAACAGGAGCCAGTCAGAACTGGTTGAGCCTCGCACTGATGGTAGTGGTAGGGGCAATAGCCCTGGTGAGTCTATACATGGGTTTCCAGGAGTACGGCAACAACGAGATTGAGACGGCTTTCATGTACATACTCATAGGCGTCTCGGGTTTCGCTGCAATAGGCTTCAACTTCTTCAGGGCAAAGCCTGTGGCGAAGCAGGCCAAGGGACCCAAGGTGGTTGAGGTCGTTACGACCCTAGAGTGCCCACAGTGCAACCTCAAGAGGGTGAGGGCGCACCAGGTGGGCGATTATATCTTCAAGAAGGACGAGCCATGTACGCGGTGCGAGGGAAACATGGTCATCATGAGGATAAACGCCCGCAAGGACCCAAAGAAGAAGAAAGACTAGGCGGTAGTAACCTCACAGCCGTCCTCGGTTACGATGACGCTGTGCTCCGCCTGGGCTACCATCCCCCTGGTTCGCTCCAGGAGCTGTGGGTAGCTTGTTATAACTTTTGATTTCAGCAACTCTTTGAATGCCGCTTCGCCGTCTGGTCCCTTGAACTTTCTCAGGACCCACCTGGACGCGAAGGGCAGGGTCTTGTACTCGCCTTGGATGAACTTCATCATCGTCTTTGCCCTGCCTTTGACGTTCCGCTTCTTCTGCATCAGGTAGATGTTGCTGGGAGGACCGTCAGTCACTTGTCCACTAGCTGATCTGGGGACCGCGAAAGGCTCGATGGCATAGACATCTCCCTCCTGAATGGTGTGGCTACTGTACCCGTTAACGTTTGGAATACTGTAACCCGGTGAATGAACTATATATCTGGCTAACTTGTGACCCGTGAGGTTGCTGATTGGGCGTGCCCCCTTGCTCTTGATGGCGTTCTCGATAGCGGCCCCGATGACGTTTGCCTTTATACCAGGTCTAATTGTTTGTATCGCTGCATCCAGTCCCGCCTTTGCGGCCCCGACAAGATACTCGTATTGTGGGTCGAAACATTTGGTGATAGCTGTGTCGGCGATATAGCCATCGATGTGTACACCGATATCAAGTTTTACAAGTGACCTATCTGGGATCACGGTCTTGTCGTTGATGGGTGAGCAGTAGTGGGCAGCAACGTGGTTGATATCCACGTTCGTGGGGAACGCCATCTTGGCTCCAAGCTCGGCCACCCTCTCGTTCACTACATCGCAGATATCAACGATCTTGACTCCTGGCTCGATCTCCTTTATAGTCGTGTCTCTAACCTTGGCGGCTATCCTTCCAGCTTCCCTGAGGGCGTCAAGAGGATCCATAACGTCTAAGATGTACGTGAAATGAAAAAGGGTTACCCTAAAAATGAGTTTACTTCACGACGAGTATCGGCTTCGTACAGCTCTCAACGACGTTTCTACTGGTGCTGCCCAGTATCCAGCCCGTGATGCCACCTATGCCCCTGCTACCGATGACGATTATGTCAGCGTCGTATTCCTCGGCCGCGCTCACGATTGTGCTGGACGGCCTGCCCTCCATGAGCTTGGTCTCGACCTTCATGTCCGGGAAATGGTCGTTGATATCATTCTTAGCGTCCACCAGGCTCTTGTTGTAGATCTCCTTCATCTTGTCCTGGTACTCGCCCATGTCCTGCGCTGCAGTGATGGGTGCGGCCCCAAACCCCTCATCGGGGAAGACTGGCATCATGACTCGGGGTACAACTGACAGGATCAACAACTCCGAGTTGAAAGACTCTGCGAAGTTCACGGCGTGATCCATGGCGTGCTTGCTTGCCTCGGATCCGTCGAAGGCTACGAGTATCTTCTTGTACATAATCCCTCAGGTAATACGGTCTTAGCCAGCTATAAAAACCAATCAGGGGTTATTTACCGAGGGTCTGAAGATCTTTGAGGGCCCCGTAACGGTTGACGATGTTAATCCATTCCGCCTCGTCGTAAAAGCTGCACAGTCCCTTGCCATATTGCTTGGCCACCTCAAGTGTAAACCTCGCTGCCTCCTCTATGTCCATGGGGTGGCTCGCTCCTGTGCCGCACCCCGGCACGGGAACCTGGGTGGTTATGGCCACGCCAACGACCGGTTTATCCGTCGCGGTGCAGGGCTGCATTATGCTGTTGATATGGTACAGCTCGTTCCCGTATGGAGTGATGTCCTGCGTTGTTATGGGGCAGACCTTGGGCAACTCACCCGTGGTCCAGCCCATTATATCAAGGAGAGTATCACTTACCTTTAGTATCCATCCCTCTTTCACAGTTGGGGTGATGGCGAATCCCCGCCAGTTTGCCACTCGGTTTCCCTTGGTGGTGTCTACGCTCAGTATCGCGTCCATCTCTGGGTCCACCTCCTCCATGTTCATGGTTGCGATGTCAACTGGACTACCCATGAAAGGAACAGGCTTGTGAGGTTTCACGGGCGCATCAGGGCAGATATGTGTCGATATCACCATATCCCCATCCAGTTCATCCCCGTTCGCCATCATATCAGCCAGTTTTAGGGCGAGGCTGAGTGCCACTATGGCCCCATCGGCGTCCGACACGAGCCCGATCTGTTCTGGTCTTGCCCCGATTCCACCTAGACGGCCTATGACACCAAGGGTCTTAGCAGAGCCTCCTTTGGACTTTCCGTGGGTCCCCTGCACCTTGATCTTGACGAAATCTGTGCTTCCCTTCTCGCCCGTGATGGTCTTGACCTCGATATCCTTCAGTCCACGATCCTGTAGGAACTCCCTGACA
>JAUWLH010000076.1 GCA_030613835.1 Candidatus Bathyarchaeota archaeon
CTTGTCCTTCGGCGCACACACTGGCAACGGTACGGTCGAGATGTACGAAGGTAGGGAGGGAGGGCATCTAAGGACAATCTCAGGTGTCCCTGGGGCAAGCGGGGTATTGTGTGCTCAGGCTGAAAAACTAGTATTGGCGGCTTCGAGGGGTGCAGGAAAAGTCCTCGTATTAGACGGCGAAACGGGGGCCACGATCCGAGAAATACGGGTTGGTTCGAAGCCTAATGGTCTCGCTTGGGATAGTCGTAGGCATAGACTCCTAGCCGCGGATGTCGGTGACAACCATATTAGAATCGTCGATCCGGGAGATGGAAGCCTCATAGGCGATCTCCCATTGCCTGGGAGACCACGTTGGTGTAAATACTCAAGCACCTTGGATAGGTTTGTGGTGAACGTTCATGACCCATCCACGTTGGCTATCGTTAACCCAGAGACGATCAGTGTTGAGACGTTGATACCCATACCTGTGGTTGGTCCTCATGGAATTGACATCGATGAGGAGAGTGGCGTCGCCTACGTCGCATGCGACGGGGGAGCTGTTGTCTCGGTTGACCTTGAGAAGAGGAGGATGTTGGATAAAGTGGGGATTCATCCCAACCCGGATGTTGCATGGTTGAACATAGATCTGGGGCTGCTTTACTGTGCTAACTCCAAGCCCGGTGTAGTCCAAGTCGTGGATGTTAAGGAGATGAGGATCAGGGAGGAGGTCCTTACTGAAGAGGGGTGTCACACTGTTTCATTCCATCAGGAGGCGCAGACTCTCCACGCGTATCTTCCTAGAAGCTGTAAGGTGGCATTCTATAAGGAATACTAGTTACTCCTCCACATGCACACGCCAAGATTGTGGTTATCCCGTTCTTTGCTATTGGATAAAACTGTTGCTCCATAGCGGTTTCCAGTACAGACCTTGACTCGTGGCTCATCTTGTCTAGCTTGTCAATGTGAAGATGCCTTTGATCCGCCTTCACCAAGGCTCCTTCAAGGACAGCTGGAGCACCGTTTTGAACGGTTACCAATGCTGTTAACCCGTCTATGTTTACACCAGTACTCGTAACAGAGACCACGCCACCCAGAGCTTCCGCGCTTGGCTGTAGCTGTGTCTTCCCTGTACCTGGGTCGCTGATGAGTAAAATGTGGACGCCTTAAACTAAAAGGTTTTAAAGGAAATCTCTTCGTCCGCCATCAAATAGAAGGATTTTTCCGGTAACGTATCTCGATTTATCGCTTGCGAAGAACAGAACCGCGTTGGCAATGTCATCAGGGGTGCCAGTTATCCCCAGAGACGACGCGTTTCTCCTTCCCTCAAGCACCTTTTCGTATTCTTCATCGCTCCGGTTACCTCTCAGCATAACAGTGTCAACTGCTCCAGGCGCGACACAGTTAACGTTAATATTATGTTTTCCAAGGTCATAGGCTGCACTTTTAGTAAGTTGAATAACACCTGCTTTTGAGACGGCGTAGCTAGTCTCACCGGACATAGCTATACCAAACCCCGAGTTTGAAGAAATGTTAACTATCTTTCCATAATTCCTCTCTACCATGTACCTTGCGGCTATCTGAGAACAAAGGAAGACGCCTTTGAGGTTTACATCCATTTGTTTATCCCATATCTCATCAGTGGTCTCAAGTAATGACCCTCCAAAGGCTACCCCTGCATTGTTAACGAGAATATCGACCTTGTCGAACGCGTTAACTGTGGCTTTGAACATGTCCTCAACCTCTTCCCTTTTCGAGACATCGCATTGCACAGCTATAGCCTTCCCTCCCATCTGCCTAATGGAGTTAACCACCTCATCCGCTTCGTCTTGGCTCTTACGATAATTAATAGCCACCGCGCAGCCGCCTTCCGCGAGGGCTAATGCAACAGCTCTCCCAATCCCACGGGAAGCCCCAGTTACAACCGCTACCTTATCCTTGAAATCTAACAATCAAAACCACTTTTCCAAGAGATACAATTGGTTATTGAATAAGTAATTATTGGCTTTCTCTAGGAGGAGGATGTCTAGCTCGATTCTTGTTGCGCACGCATATTGATGTAATAATGAATTAGATAGCTAGTTGTTCGATTAATTCTAAAACATCTAGTTCATGTTTATCTAGAAACCCAATGAGGTTATTCCATAGCCAAGGTCTCTCTTTGAATACTGGATGTTCCTCTTCAAGATCAGCTTTCGACTCTATGAATCCTGCTAAAGAGTCTGCGAATATTAATGCCTCATTTAGTAGATTTTCTGGTTTAACGCTTGTTCGATAATCATGTGCTTGAATAGCATGAATCGCATCTTGAGGTAGTCTATTTCCTAATTGTTCAGACGCTTTCATACCATGCTGTGAGTAATCATTGATTTGGTCATAGTCGCGCGCACGCACGCCCAATGAGTGATCCAGAGTAGGTATTTATTTTATACTCACCACAAGATAGTCACCATAGTGTTGTTTATTGTCCTCTTCAAGTGTCTCAAATAGCCCAAGGGTCGCCCTGGTCAAAGGATCTGACCCGTTTACGACGACATCCCAGGTCTTGAAAATAATTCATGACGACATTCAATTTGAGCCAAATGACCGAATCCTCATCAAACCTAACTGTGTCAGACCTGTAGCGCCCAACACGGGAGTCACGACTGATGCAGGAGTCGTCGAGGCAATCATAGAGTTCCTCCATGATAAAGACGTGTGGAATATCGTCATCGCTGAAGGCGGCAACCCTGGAACAGACAAGGCATTCAAGGTAACAGGATTGAAGGATCTTGAAAAGAAACATGGGGTGGAACTTGTAAACCTGAACAAAGATACGTGGGAGGAAATCCCTATTCCCGAGTCCGTTGCCTTGAACAAGGTCAAAATCGCAAGAACGGTTCTTGAGAGTGACCGTATTATCAATGTTCCAAAGTTAAAGATCCACCATATGGCCCAAGTTACACTTTCACTGAAGAACCTAATGGGAGTAATTGTAGGTAATAGAGGCTTGATAATGCATGATAAGCTTGACGAGAAGATCGTTGACCTTGCCTCACTTTTTAAGCCGACCTTGAACGTGGTGGACGGAATCATAGGAGCTGAAATGGACGAGGTCGTTGGGAGCCCCGTAGATTCCAATGTGATCATCGCTGGTGTCGATATGGTCTCTGTGGACACTGTTGGCTCTGCCGTAATGGGTCTGGACCCGACCTCGATAAGGCATATCCAATTAGCAGCAGAAAGGGGGCTTGGAGTAGCGAGACTTGACCATATAAATCTATGTGGCGACCCTATCGAGGCCGTGATGAAAAAGTTCAGTACGGAGTACTCCGCTAGAAAGCTGAAGACCTACGGATTAACTAATCCTCTCTCAGAGGCTGACCATGTTTTTATGAAGAACCGTTTTGCCAACCGTGATCCACACGTAGAGGACCTGTACAGAAAGAACTAGGACCGAATACCCTTGTGTATTCCATGTTATGCGCGCTCATTTTACCAGTATCGATACAATAAGGAAAGAACGAGATGGATAATCCCTCTACGAGTTCAAAGAGAAAACCATTATCCAATAAAACGTAGCTCTTTAATCGAATATTTATTCCCCACTTCACAGGTGTGGATTGAACCCTCCTAGTCTCCTCTCATGGACTGGGTTCGAACCCGTCCGCAGGTGAATAGGATAACGAGAAAAGTATCCCCAGAATCAGATGAACAAGTTTCTGAATTGGGGAGTAAAGAGTGAAGGTATTCCCCCTGTATGCCAAAAGAGAACCTTGTCCTCTTTCCTGTATACCCCTTTCCGAACTAAATCAATCAACCCAGCCATTCCTTTTCCCGTATAGATCGGGTCTAAAAGAATACCCTCCGTTTGAGCAACCATTTTAACTGCCTCGATCATCCCATCGGTTGGGGCGGCGTATCCCTCCCCGAAATAATCAGAGTTAACGTTGATATCTTGTGGCCTGCAGGTATAATCAAAGTTTACATGAGACGCGGTCCCGTTTATCAGCTCACATAGCCTATCTTTCCAGCCAGGTATGCGTTCGCTGATGGCAATCCCCTTTAACTCAACATCCGAGTTTAGGGCTTTAACCCCAACAAATAGACCAGCGTATGTACCAGCCGCACTTGATACGATCACCTCGTCAAGGTCGATATTCTGCTGTTTAAGCTGGTCGTCCAACTCCATGAATGCGTTTACGTATCCAGCACAGCCCTTTGGGACTGAGCAGAACTTGTGGATAACATAAGGATGACGCCCCGCTTCCCGATACTCCTGGGCTGCTTTTTCCATTTTAGGCCCCAGTTCGTCCTCTTCTCCACCAACATAACGGAGTTCAGCGCCGAGTATTTCCGTGAGTAAAGAGTTTCCATTAACTTCTTGAGGCTGCTCACCGCTGATCAGTAAAATGATTTCCAGTCCCACCTTATTTGCGGCTGCGGAGGTCTGCCTGACATGATTTGAGAAAGGATTGGCACCAGTAATAATCACGTCGGCTTTCATCTTCAACGCGTCCCCGATCAAAAACTCAAGCATTCTCGTCTTATTTCCCCCAGTTGCCAACCCGGTCATGTCATCCCGTTTCATGTAGATTTGAGGACCTCCTAACTTCTTTGATAGATTTTCCAAGAGTTCTATTTGTGTGGGTAAGAACGCGAGTTTTACTCGTGGTAAATGTCCAAGATCCATTGCATTCAAGCTTCCAAGAAATCCAGTATACTCAAAGAGGGATAACGATTTGGATTAAATAACCATACTTCTCGGACCTGAGTCAAACTCCCGCGCGCTCCAAAACGATGCAATTTATGTTAAACACTTGGTACTGCCCCATGATGGAAGAATATTAGGTAAAGGATCTCTTCAAATATCTCGAGTAAATAATCCATAATTTTATCCTCTCTTCTCTCTGTGTCTCATGTGAATCGAACATGGATGAGTTAGAAGCTATTTTCGCAAGGAGAAGCATACGAAAATACACCTCTGATCCAGTGGCAGATACAGACATCAATCAACTATTAGAAGCAGCCATGGCTGCACCAAGCGGAGGAAACCGAAAACCATGGCACTTTATCATTATCAAAGATAGAGTCACCCTGAACAATCTAGCGGAAAATCATCCTTACGGGAAAATGCTATACGAGGCACCTTTATGTATAGCTGTCTGCGGTGACCCAAGCTTAACACCGTTACCAAGAAACTTTGTACCCCAAGACTGCTCAGCTGCCACCATGAACATACTCCATGCCGCTGTCGCTCTTGGCCTGGGTGCTGTGTGGATTGGACTAGCCCTAGATGAACACTTTGACATGGCCCGCAAATATTTAGGCATCCCAGAAAACATCATACCTCACAATCTGATAGCCATAGGTCACCCCGCAGAACAAAAAGAACCTAGAACACAGTATGATGAAATGCGTATACATAATGAGAAATGGTGAATATCATCTAAAAGGGAAATGAAGCACTGCGCAGCTAATCCATAATTTTATGGTATCAAACAAAGTAAATAATTTTATCTTTGGATTCTAACCCATAATTTTGTCCTCACTTTATAAAGCAATTTTTTTTGAGGTGGCGGGCATCTTTAAAAAGGAAGGAGTTGTCTCTGCTGATGCTGCCAAGACGCTTGAGGCGCTGGGGCTGTCACCACAGTTCAGATCAATAAAGGAAAGGATAGGAACGTAAACAGGTGTAAAAAAAATTGAAGAGCTCTAAAATAAACTTGCATGACTTGATCGAGTACAACTCCAACAAAGTTTCCATGAAGAAACTATTAGATGCGGGGAGCTTTAACTTAGCTTTGGTTTGTTTGGATGTGGATCAGGAGATTCCGCCTCACCCTGAAGGATATGATGTCGTTTTTTACGTGGTTGAGGGTTTAGGCGTGTTCACGGTGGGTGTCGAGGAGTACACGTTGGGGGCTGGTTCGATGATTTTTTCTCCTAAGGAGAAGGTCAGAGGTATAAGGAGTCTCGAGAAGCTCAGCATTTTAGGAATAAGAGAAACAATATAATGTCGCCTTTTTATTCAATAAATTATTTTGAATATTTTTATAAATAAGTGATGAAACGAGAAAAACAGCTGCAGCTAAATCCATAATTTTATGAGGGAAACCCTGATAATTGACCGAAGAGCGTATTATTTATCGAAATGTAGCTAAACCTAGACTGACAATTAGATGGCTGATGAAGAAGCCTGACCAGAATACTAAACAAGTTCTTATCTTTCTTTTTTTCTTGAAACCACTCAGACGCTGATGTTACGGTGAAGTGAGGATAAAATCATCGATTAGGTCACTTTGAAACGCCAAAAAGCATTAATCGGATGTGAAAATACTTAGTTGCATGGCTTCTGTTTTGGAGTCCGTTGAGTGGGGGAAAAATGCATTAGAGTTTCTTAATTTGATAAAAATGATTGATGATGATAAACCAGCTATTATCTACCTAAGACACTCCAAAGCAGATTACAGCCAAGTAAAATCCCCCAAAGATGGCACACTAACAGAAGAAGGAATCCAAACATCAATAGAGTTTGGGACAAAATTACCCTCAGAACACCGATATCGCATATTTCACAGCAATTATCCTAGAGCAAGAATCACAGCAGAAAAAATACATCGAGGTCTTCTGAATCAAAACGTTGAATCTACGATAATGGGAGTACAAAAGAATCTGATTTTCTCAAAAAGTGATGAACAGAAGATAATGCAACTTCGTGAAGTATACGATACAGAATTTACTACTCATTGGATTAGTGGCAGATTCAACGAGACTGAAGTTGAGTCTTCTCTTGAATTAGCTAAAGAAAACGCAAGGAAAATAATAAAAAATCTTAAAGAAATAGAGGCAGGCTCTTTTGACGTTTATTTAACCCATGATGTGACTATAATACCGTTAATGTTCCATTGGTTTGGTGTCTTCCATAATTTCCCTTGGCCTGGACACCTAGAAGGATTCATCCTGCAATTATACGAAGAAAAGATGGTCTACATCGATAAAGAGGGAAAACATGAGTTAGATTATCCACATTGGTGGACTATGCGTTAAACTGTGGATGGTCTTTCGTTGCTAATGGTTTAATTTTATAGTAGAGGAACTCAACTTTCTCAAGGTATTGTGGGTAGCTTACTTTTCTGTATTCAACGATTATGTTTCCAAACTTTTCCCAGAACCAGATTATCCATGATGACATTAGCTCTTCTACGAGTTTTGGGTTGATTTCTTTGTGTTCAACAAGAACTCCTATTCCATCGAAGAAGTTTGCTGTTGAGTAGAATA
>JAUWLH010000200.1 GCA_030613835.1 Candidatus Bathyarchaeota archaeon
TCTAACGGCTCCCCGCCCTCAACCGTGATAACCGCTGCGATCTTCCCATCTTTGACGGTTTTAATTATCTCCTTATGGCTTGTGGCTATGCGTATTGTGTCAGGGTTTTTCTCTACTTCTATATGGAACGCGTCAAGCATCTGTGTGAGGCGTAGCAACCTTGAGGAGTACAGCGGGCTGACGTACATGGCAAAGAGTAGGCAATCCACGCCGCCCATCTGTGTGCGTGGGATGTCGATCTGTCCATGTTCTGATTTTTCGCCTAATGATCTTCTGGGGGCTGGAGCCCCTGTCCCTGATGTGATAAAGGGAGGTGATTTGATTAAATGCAAAATAGTGTCGTTGTGGGTGTCAACTACTAGAGAGGAATCGTGGATAGATTTCGCTCTCTCAACTTGGTCTTTGGTCAGGTCAAACATAATTATATACACAATTATTTACAATATGAGTTTTTACTTGACACGCACACACACACATGTCGTAGTAATATCATATGTTTGTCTCACTGACAAGAGTACAGAGATACTTCTCAGTGTTCACCTTGAAGGTCACGAGTTTCATTACATAGCACCCGCTACAGTTATCACCCCTATTTCCCTATTCAGATACACTCACCAAGTGTACATCACATGCAGCGAGAAAGCAAGAACAATAGGAAACGGAGTTTAAAGCTCGAATACCTTACATGGATTGAAGCCGAGAAAGTTCTGAAAGATTACGAGGTGGTGATGATCCCGCTCGGCGCCAGAACGAAGGAGCACGGACCCCACCTCCCCCTGAATAATGACTGGGTCATGGCCGAGTACCTAGCGGAAAGGGTCGCGGCAGAGGTGTCAGTCATGGTGATGCCGACCCTCCAGTATGGCTACTACCCCAGTTTCCTTGAGTACCCAGGCTCAATCTCCATTGGGCTGGAGACCTTCAAAGAGTTGGTGAAGGATATCTGTGTGTCCATGAGCGGCTACGGGGTGAAAAAGTTCTACGTGCTGAATACTGGGGTCTCTACGGTGCTAGGGTTGAGACCCGCAGCCGATGAGCTAAGGAAACTGGGTATCGAGATGAGATACACGGACATCTTAGAGTCCGGTCGAGGCGCTGAGGAGGGATTGATGGAGCAGGAGGGGGGGACGCACGCCGATGAAAGTGAAACCTCGATGATGCTCTATATAAATCCAGAGATGGTCGACATGAAAAAGGCTGTGAAAGACTATCACCCTCTTGGGGGTCGAGGGTTGACCCGGGACCCTGTTAACAAGGATGCTGGTGTTTACTCTGCTTCGGGTGTGTTTGGTGATGCTACTTTGGCGACATTGGAGAAGGGACGGAATGCGGTTGAAGTTCGTATTCGTTATATCGTTGATGAGCTTCGTGAGTTTATTTTGGAGAAGAATGCGGATCTATGAGGTTGATTTAGGAGAAAAATAGAGAGTTCTTGGAGCTTTTTTTCATCTTTTGGAGCTTGTTTCAGTTGAGGAATTGGTTTGACGCACCAATAAGTAACTCTCAACGTGTTAATCGACGAAGTACTGGTTGAACCTTCTTGCCCTAACGAAACCATAGAGTTTGATACCCGTTTTCTCTGCTACATTAATACCTGATAACAGGGGAGCCGAGATGCTGCACATTATGGGGATACCTGAGCGGGCGGCTTTCAGTACCATGTCACCGGATAGACGACCACTACAGGCCAAGATGCACTTGTCTAGAGGATACCCATGGATCATCCCTGAACCTATTGCCTTGTCTATAGCGTTATGGCGACCCACGTCTTCGGCGCTTTCAATGAAATCGTCGTCCATGTAGCTGAGAATAGCCGAGTGGGTACCCCCTGTAGCTTTGAAGTTCACGGAGTTCTCGTTCAGCTTTCTCATTAAATCGAATATAACCTTCGGGTCAGGGACATCCACCTCATTCACCTTCAACCCTTCGAGAATACCCATATCAACTTTCTCGGTGTTACACACCGTTGTGATAACCCGTTCCCGTTCAAAGTTTATCTCTGTCAGGTTTACAGGGTTTTTTAGGATTACATCCGCTCTGCCTTCCCTAATCGATTCCTCTGCTATGTCGTCCATGTGTTTTATGACGCCCTCGGTTAGAAGATGGCCAAGGGCGAGCTCCCTCAGTTTTTCCGGGGATGATATCAATGTGCGGAAGGGCAGATCGTCGACGAATATGCAGAAAGGGGTATCGACTGCTATGTTGTCATCTTGAATGCTTGTGGTCCCGTCGCGGCTGACTCGTTTTATCCTGACACCTGCTCGGTACATCGTGTATCAGTATTCACCCGAAACCCGGGGGATAAAAGAGGTTCTATGAGGACTTTACCTGTAACCGTTTCTGGGTCATAATCTTGACCACGTCCCTGTGGCGCAATGTGTAATCCTTGGGCAGACGCAGTCCTGTCCTCGCGTCTATGGCCAGTATGAAGTTATCCGCTAGACGCGTGTGAACCGTCCTAGCTAGGTCAATCGGCTGGTCATCGTTCTCCATGAGGTGAACGTCCGGGAGTACGTTCCCGTCCCCATCGCTGAATTTTTCCTCGTTGCTCACTGGGTAAACCATGTTTCTCCTGAGAAGTTTGAACGCCAGGGTGTTGAGCGCCTGCTGGATTCCAGTCCTCATGTACTTGTACATGATCTTTTCCTCGATGTATTGAATGGCCTTCCTCTGGTCTAGGGTGAGTCTTTCCTCGTCTATCACCTTGAACGTCTCCTGGCCGGGGGAGTAACGTATCAGCCCGCTTTTATCCGCGCGCCTCAGGGCCAGTTCTGCCTCGGCTGAGCACGCTGCAACAAGGGAGTGCGAGTAGTAGTCGTTTAGTTTCTCAAGGTTTTCCTCTGCTGTGGGCAGATCCATCTTGTTGGCCATTATAAGCGTGGGTTTGATGATGGGAAGGAGTCTGTGGGAGAACTCCAGGGTGTCCTCCGGTGTCCACTCATGGAATGGTTTCTCGGTCAGCTCCGATACCTCTAGTGCCTGAACTATGTGCCCTGGTCTGGTCTTGATGCCCGTGAGCGCATTGTTCAATTCCTCCTCGAAGCTTGAGTTCACTGAATCCCTGATGATGTTCGGCTTGTTTCTGTCTATGATGTGGCTGATCCAGAGCTCTATCTCCATCTCGATGTTCATTACATCCTGGACAGGGTTTCCGCTGCCCGGTTGGCTTATCTTGCCATTCTCGTCTATTGAGCCAGAGGCGTCCACCACGTGGATCAACGCATCAGCCTGACCGATAGCAGAGAGAAACTTGTTCCCGAGACCCTTTCCTCTCCATGCATCTTTGACGAGCCCAGGCACGTCTATGATCTTGACTGGGACGTACCTCCACCCGTCCAAGCACGTAGAGTTCACGGGGTCATCCTCGACGCCCAGTTCCCTACATACGCATAGATCACTGATATAGGCTATGCCATGGTTCGGCTCCGTGGTTGTGAACGGGTAATTAGATATCTTCTCGTCCAGAAGGGTGGCCGCATTGAAGAGAGTGGTCTTACCTACGTTGGTTTTGCCTATGATAGCGAATGTAAGCATCAAGCATCACT
>JAUWLH010000095.1 GCA_030613835.1 Candidatus Bathyarchaeota archaeon
TGTCAGCCTCGAAGCGCCTTTTCGCAGTCTCAACAACTCCCGTGACAGTGCTCCTCTGACCGCCCCCAATGGCGATGGTCTCCTCATCCACGATCTGAGTGTCGCCACCCTCGACGCAAGGAGGCTCGCTGAAGACCCTCAGGGTCTCGTTGGCATCATATACGATCTCGGTTTTCTCGCGTAGCACGGGATCGTACTCGTAGCAGAGCTTGACCACCCTGGGCTCGTAGTGTCTACTGTACCGCCTCATGTTACAGATGACGGTGCCTACCTGGGTGGTGAAGCTTGTGTCCCTAGTGTATGTCCAACTGGTTCGCCTATGATCGGGCAGGACAACCTCCTCGGTCACCGGGTCATAGAACGGGGTTGAGGGGTATCCCCACATCAACGTGTCGACCGTGAGGCCCTCGGGCTCGGGTTGAGCTGGCATTCCCATCCAGACATCGTCCACCATCTGGCCCAGCTCGGCTACCGTAGCGTCCTCAATGATCCTGCCCAGCATCTCCTTGACCTCGAAGACCTTGACGCCCTCATCCTTGAGTATCTTGGGCAGCTGCAGCCACTGATCGTGGCCTGGGTCCATCTGGGCATGGGAGTCCCTCGGTATGTTATGGGTGTTTGACTCGACGCCTGCGAAGGGCATCCGTTTCGTCCATAGTTGCTCGGTGCTGTCCTGTATTAAAACCGCGTTAAGTCTGCCTGACTCGGACTTGACTGACCACATAGTATCTGCTTGGCGGCGGTGGTTTTAGGATTTGTGGGGATCAGTGATATAGATTTACTCTAGTTACCCTTGATGAATGAAACTAACTTGCCTCGTTTTCGTAATTATTCGGAGTTGATAACACACAAGTTTAGTCCATCAATACAAGTATTGTTGCGTCCATGTGGGATAAAAAACCGTTTTAATGGCTCTCACCTAAAAACAGCCAAGTAAAAGGATAAAACCGCCTCAACGGACTAAAGAATATATTGAAACGCTATCTGAGACTCTTCGCCCTATTGGTAGTGCTGACGCTGAGCGTGGGTATGCTCTCGTCGGCGATCAACATACTGGGAGATATAACAAGGCTGGACCTAGATGAAGGCAGCTCTGTCTCATCGATGGGACTCTCTGAGGCCCAGAGCCTCAGCGGAGGGGAGCAACAGGCAGAGGTAGGATTCGAGCAACAGAGACCTAAAGGCCCGGTAATTATGATTAGGTTCGCTACACGAAATAAGTATCTGAGGAGGTACGCGGCGTACAACTATAGCAATGGTTTCTGGAACAAGCCAACTGACTTGGAGTCATTCAACTACAATGGTCAGTTAATCCCTCTGGACCCGACGTGGTCAAGGACATACGCACAGGTCCAGTTCCAGGTTAATCCTTTGGTCAACCTGACGGGACACATACTGACGGCGCAGTACACAGATAACATCCGTTTCAATACCTCACTCATATATTACGAAGGGATCCAGAGCTTTGAGGCCACGGAACCATACGATGATCCGTACTGGGTAAGCTACAAGCTTTACGAGTACAGTGACGCAGCCCTCAGGGCAAGTCAGGCAATAGGCCCACCTGAAGCCCTTGATGTTCCATCGGATCTAGTATTGGATTTCACAATACTTGCGGAGAGAGTAGTAGAAGGTGAGTCAACAGATTATGGGAAGCTGGTAGCCATCAGGGACTATCTTCTCGAAAATTATGAGTGGGATAAAGAGTTTATACCAGCTCCATCAATGACTGACCCTATCAGGTGGTTCTTGTACAACGAGAAAGCTGGTGTTGGGAGTCACTTCAACAGTGCTTTCATCATGCTGGCTAGGTGTCTCGGGATTCCCATGAGGGCCGTGATAGGTTATACAGTTGATGATCAGATGGAGCTCCAGTATGTGATGCCCCAGCAGGCCTACATGTGGGCCGAGACGGAGTTCGAGAATCTAGGCTGGGTCACTATCGATGCATCGCCCCTTAATCTCATGGACAGCGATGTTAACATCACGAAGCAGACAACGGTGACCAACATCACTGGAAGCGATCCTATAGCCATAAGAGGAAAACAGTTCAACGTTTGGGGAACCGTTGAGACCCTGAATGGTACGGCTGTAACGGAGAGCCAAGTGGAGGTCATGCTCAAAGTGAACAAGACAGACCTCGACGAGACGGCGCTAATCGTGGGCGTAGGTTTCGTCTATGGGGGCTTGTTCAACGTCACCTGCGACGCCACGCCAGAGATACAGGTGGGAGACTATAACCTGATAGCTCACACATTGGAGACGATAAACTACAGGGAGTCATGGAGCGACCCGCCTATCAAGGTGATGGCCGAGACTATCGTCAAGATCACTGGGCCAAGGCAGGTCTATCAGGGAAAGAACATTACCTACAGGGGGAGTATTATTGATGCAAGCGATGGTAGCCCCGTGGTTAACGCATCAATACATATTAACTATCTTGACCAGGAACTGACCCTCACCAGCGACGGAGATGGAAAGGTTAGTTTCATAGCCTTGTTCCCAGACAACGGGAAAACCAACATGAGTCTCGGTATGCCCATGTCAATGTATTACTTGGGATCAGAGACAAACATGGGGATCACAGTTATCATTCCTCCTCCAGACGCTGGCAACATAATCGCCTTGCTATTCACGTTTCCGTACAACATTGGCGTAGCGTTAACCGCTTCAATTGGAGTGGGATTATACGCTGCCAAGAGGAACAGGCGTATGCAGGAGGAAGCCAGAGATGAGGAGCCAAGGCCCAGGGTACAGCCTAAACGGGAGTATATCGGGTATGAAGACGGGGTTCCGCTGGAGTACACTAGCTACGAAGAGGGTGTAGTAAAACTGTTCAACAGATTCTACGTCTCCATGCAAAGGATCTACCCAGACATAGATGAAACTATGACTCCTAGGGAGTTCCAGTACCTCCTACTCGAAAGGCTGCCAATGCACGCCGATGCATTGTTGGAGGACCTCGTATCAAACTACGAGATAGCAATGTATAGCAATATAACGCTAAGTCAGGAGGACTTTAAGCGTACAAACGCGACAATAGAGCTATTAATTGAGTTGATGAAGAGTGGAAGCAGAGACTAGAAGCGATCTAATAAGGGCAACAGTGGCATATTCTGTCGTTGCTGCAATACTGGGAATACTCAGCTTCGGCTCAATCCTAACAGTTGGAGAGATAGGAAGCTTCCTACCGTACCTACCACCTAACCTGTCACAGGCAGGTGTCTATGTGTTATTCGTCCCATTACTGGTGGGAATCAGCTTCTTCTACGTTGCAACACTCATCGGAGCACTGTATGAAGGCCTAATAAACAGAGTCATTATAAGCGGCCTCTACGCAGGCGGCTTCTCGTCATTCATCGTAGTATTCATGATCATACAGCCCATGAATGAGCCCACCCAGGTTGCGGGATACCTGTTCATGGGATCATTCGCCGTATACTTCATCTACACAATAATATCAGTCATCGCTGATCTGCGGGATCAGCACTACCTTAGAGTCATCTCAGGAGCACTTGCCATATTCATCATCGTCCAGGTCTTCGTCCAGCTAGTGAACCTTTACATGATCACACCAGGCGTGCCAGAGTCAGAACAGATAACCCTCATCAAGGAGATGCTGAACATAGGCTTCGGCGTCGCCTCAGGAATAACCCTAATTGGGATATTCAGGAACAGCAAAAATGTCTATCTGGCCCAGTTTGGAGGAATAGCGTCAAACTACTTCTTCGTGACAGCGTTGAGCCTCATAGGCACACTATACCTCAACTTCATCGGCGGTAGGCTCACAGAAGTCAATCCCGTTATCAAGCAACTGAGCCCATACGTCGAGTGGACGGGCATCGTTATAGTGGGAGCCTTCATCTTCACGGTGATGAGGAGAGGAATGGACGAGTCCATGATGGTTCCCACCGAGTTGGGTGACTGGGGCAAACACGTCCAGGACACAAGCAGCACAAAGGGAAAACAGCTCAAGGATTTCACCAAGATTATTCAAGAGTTCGTGGACAAGGGCCAGAAGGAAAGGCTCATTGTCAAGTTGTTCAGGTTCCTCAACGAGAATAGGGCGTCTGAGCCAGAAATGGGTCAATGCCTAAAGGAGCTCATGGACTATGAAGACCAGAAGCACCCTAACTTCGCCAAGAGAGGCATGAGTAAGAGGGTGGACGAGAACAATAATGAACGGAGGATGCTGGTACTAAACCGCACAGTTCAGCAAATAAACGCGCTGGGCCTCGGCGCGTATAAAAGCAAGAGGCAAAACCAATTGACAGAGGAGATTAAGGAGAATTAGATATGCAGACAATGCACGTTGATAGAGTTAGAGCAATCAGCAACGCCATACTGGAAGGCCTTGGAAAAGTCTATGTTGGCAAAAGGACGATGCTCACAAAAATGATGGCAGCAAGTTTCGCTAACGGCCACGTACTGTTCGAGGACTACCCTGGCCTAGGCAAGACGCTTCTCGCAAAGTTATTCTCGAGAATCATAGGGTGCCAATGGGGCAGGGTCCAGTTCACGCCGGACCTAATGCCAGCGGATATCCTAGGCACAAAAGTATGGAAGATGAAGGATCAAATGTTCAGCTTCGAAAGGGGACCCATATTTACAAACATACTATTGGCCGATGAGATCAACAGGGCTCCACCAAAGACACAAGCGGGCCTACTTGAGGCCATGGAGGAACGCCAAGTCACTATTGAAGGTGAAACCTACAAGCTCGCACAGCCTTTTTTGGTAATCGCTACCCAGAACCCCATCGAGATGGAGGGAACCTATCCCCTACCGGAGGCCCAAATGGACAGGTTTCTTCTCAAAATGAGCATGGGGTACGTAGAAACCCTGAACCAGGAGAGCCTCATCCTCAAGAGGAGAATCTTCTGGAAGCAGGACGACCCCACTCAACTCATACAGCCTGTCACCAACCAGCAAACGTTTAAAGCGATCCAGAATTACATCGAGGAGCGCATCTACGTCGACGACAAGATCATAGAATACATCAGCGAGATCACTAGAGAAACAAGAAAGCACCCGGTAGTGGAAGTCGGGGCAAGCCCCAGAGGCGGATTGGCTCTATTAAAGGTCGCCAGGGCCCAAGCAGCCATCACAGGCAGGGCTTTTGTCACCCCCGATGACGTCAAGATGTTCGTCCACGAAGCCCTCAACCACAGAATCATCATGAAAATGGAGTATATACTAGAGGGAAGCTTCAGCGTCGACGCCGTCCTCAACGAGATCCTTGAGAATATTGAGGTACCAAAAGAGTTTGTAGGAAAAAGGTAGAGGCAATGCTTACCAGGGACACGCTCGAGCTCATCGTCACTGCAATCGTATATATAGTGCTGGGCATGTTCCTGGGAAACATAATTCTAATCACCTTGGGGCTCGCACCCATCATCTTCTTATCAATAGCCGTACTCATCGGCCAGCCAACCGTATCCAAAGTTGAACGAAACGGTAAAGACCTGAAGATCAACGTAGACGACAAGATCAGCGATAACCTAGAAGTAACAATCGAGGGCGGTCCAGGACTTGTAACAGTCAGCGACACGCTGCCCATCAGCTTCGCTCTCGAGAGCGGAAATAACTTCAAGGCGGTCTGGAAGGGACTGACCGCCAAGACCATAGATCTCAGCTACACTGCCCTCTGCGCTAAAAGGGGTTACTTCGATCTTAGGGAAGTAACATATGAGGTACGCCACCCGCTACAGATCAACGCAAACACCCTGGGAGTGCTAGGCGCCAAGCGGGCGATCATCGTGCAGCCCCACCCTCTATTTGTCAGAAAGATAAAGAACCACAAGAGTGTCAGTAGGATACCTATGCCCATGGATGCAAGGTTCATGTTCGGGATACCAACAACCGATTTCAAGGAGATCAGAGATTACGGACCAGGAGATAACTATAGGGCTATCAACTGGAAGGCATCCGCCAAACGCCTCAGCAGGGGGACAAGTAGCTTCGTGGTCAACTCCTACGAAAAGGAGGGAAAGAAGGTTGTTTGGATCTTCCTTGACAGTGCCGTCCACATGGCTCTGGGAACCACTGTGAACAATACCATGGAATACGCCATCAGGGCTGCCCTAGGGTTCACCAACTTTTATATCGAGCGCGACTG
>JAUWLH010000214.1 GCA_030613835.1 Candidatus Bathyarchaeota archaeon
TGAGTGTCTCCTCGTCGCTCATCTTGTGACCCAGGTAGACCGTCCAGATATCATGGGCGATGGCCCCAGCCGCCGCCATGATGAGTCCCGACACGGTTCCGAGTATAGTTGCGAAGGCGATGGACGAGATGATCCCAAAGAATATCTCCCCTCCGATGAACTCCGCCAGCAGCGGGGCCGAGAGGTTCTGGTTAGCGGGGTCCACCGTCATGAAGTCCATGGCACCCAGACCAAGGAACAGGGTTAGCATGTAGAAGACCCCGATGGCCGCGATCGCGATGACCGTGGATTTCCTGGCATCAGCGGGTGTGGGCACAGTGTAGTACCTGATGAGAACATGTGGCAGAGCCGCAGTCCCAAGTATCAGAGCCAATGCTAGAGATGCAAAGTCCAGTGGATTGGTGAACTTTATGCCAGGAGCCATGAACACGGCCCCATCCATGGTGCCCCTAGGCGTCACCAGCGCAGGGCTATCAATGATGTTTGCGATGAACTCAACAGGGCCAAGCCCCGCGGTCCACAGGACCCCTATGGTGAGCATAAACGCTGCGATGAGCAGCAGGAAGCCCTTGATGAACTGGACGTAGGTCGTTGATACCATTCCCGCCGTTGCCACGATGAATATGACCAGTGCGCCCACGAGGACGACCCCGATCTCGTAGCTAAGGCCAAGCAGGGGCTGGACTATGCTCCCCGCCCCGACCACCTGTGGGATAAGGTAGAACAGGCTGACCACCAGCGTGCTCACCGCTCCCGCGAGTCTGACTCCCCGGTCCTCGATCTTGTACAGTAGTGCATCACAGAATGTGTACTTGCCACACCGGCGGAGGGGCTCCGCGATGATGAGCAGGGCAACAATCCACCCTGCCAGGAACCCGATGCTGTACAGGAAACCGTCGAAACCGTAGAACGCTATCATACCCGCTATGCCCAGGAACGACGCGGCGCTAAGGTAGTCACCCGCGAAGGCAATCCCGTTGACCAGCCACTTCACGCCGCCCCCGGCGACGAAGTAGTGGCTCGCCGTCTTGACCTGCTTCCCGGCGTACCAGCTGATGCCGAGGGTCAGTAGGGTGATCAGCATGAACAGGCCGAAGGCGATGGGCTGGAACGTGTACGCCACTATGCCTCCGCCTCCACTTTACCAGCGTACCAGTTATAATAAACTGCTATGATAATGGCCCCGGCGATAATGATCATACCTCCAACGATGCCCAGGTTCATACCGAACACCCTGATCATGAGTATCTCCTTCCTTACCGTGCCGGCGATAGTGAAAAGCGCGTAAGCCGTGATGTAGACCACGAACAACACCAATCCCCGCTTGAATGTCTTCATGTCAGCCTCAGGCACCGCCACGATCTCACCTGGTTTCTTATCCTTTGTCATATTCACACCTCAAAACGAATATACTAGTCCTCACGTATACCGTGATTACGATAAGAATTTTTTGAGTACTCAACGAGCCGAATACCTTAACCAAGGCACGGACCTTTGTCATCCCATGAAAATCAGTCAAGGAGCCAAGACACTCGCCGTGCCAACACCGGTTTGGCTGGTGGGCACATACGACGGCGAGGACAAAGCAAACATCATGACCGCCGCGTGGACAGGGATATGCAACAGCGATCCCCCCTGCGTCCAGGTGAGCCTCAGGGAGGCGAGGCATACCTACAAGGCAATAATGGAGCGGAAGGCTTTCACCATCAGCGTACCGGGTGAAGAACTCTGGAGAGAGACAGATTACACCGGGATGGTTTCAGGTAAAGACGCTGACAAGTTCGGTGACACGGTGTTCACCCCCGTAAAGAGCGATCTGGTAGACGCCCCGTACGTCGAGGAGTGCGGCATGGTCATGGAGTGTAGACTCAGGGAGACCGTGAACCTTGGCACCCATGTCATGGTTATCGGTGAGATATTGGACGTGAAGGTTGACGAGGAGGCGTTGACCGATGGATCCCCCGATATCCAGCTGCTGAAGCCATTCATATACAGCCCAGGGGACGGCGGGTATCACTCACTTGGCGTAAGAATAGGGGACGCCCTCGTACAGAAGACGCCCCCTGGGTAGGCTAGGACGAGCCATAGTAGATGCTGTTGAACAGTAGCTTGAACGTGGCCCTGTTTTGGTTCCTGAAGTGGGGCGGGCAACCTATCATGATAATCACACCGTCCCCCGCCGGGACCTCGGCTACCGCGGTTCTCCCCCTCAGGTGCTTCTCACCCAGTACCCATCCACTGATCAGTGGGTCTGCCTCGGGGTACCATGCGACGGACTCCCCCTCCGATAGCTCGAAGATGGGACTGTGAAGGTACATGATGGTCTCCTCCCTGCTGAAGCCGTAGCCCACGGGGTGGGTGTTGTCAACTAAGACCCTCAGGAGGCTGCCTGGGCAGTAGAACTCCTTGTCGTTGAGACCCTCAAGGGGCAGCTTGGCCCCCGCCCAAAGGTCCTTGACCGCGTACTCGTTGCTCCTGTTGAGGCATACGATTGTCCCCCCTGCCGCCACGAACTTGCTGATCTCATTGTTACCTACCTCTCCGATTCCCTGCGTGTACTTTTTCTCGAACTCAGATGAGTCGTAGTACGTCTGGCCCTTCATTCCATCCATGATGGCTGCCCTATTCAGGTCGGGTATGATGAGAAGGTCGATCTTCTCGGAGAGACCTCCCTTACGCACGTCCTCCGGGTACAGGTTCACATAATCGAAGCCATACTCGTCCATAACCATCCTGAGCCATCCCTCGTCGGCGTTGGGCAGCCAGGCCCTGTAGATGCCGATCCTCGTTTTCCCAATCTCAAAGTCCTCGCAGTCGATCTCTTTGACCCCGATAAAGTCGAGGCCGTGTATCTGGGCTAGAGCATCAAGCGCCTTATCGAGCCCGTCCTTGGACTCTATGATGAACGTGCCGGGTTTCATCATCATTCCCTCGACATCCACCTCGTCGAGGGCCCTGTTCACCGCGTACCCATCTTTCACGAGGGTGTTCACTGCCTTTGCCGCGTAGTTTGGCACGGGTGACAGCAAATAGTACGGGGCACCCTCGTTGGACACGGAACCCGGCTCTAGACCCGGATCATCCACCACTTCAAGGACCGCATCGAACGCATCGGCGACCTCGACCACCTCAACCGCCAACTGGAGGCTCAGCGTATGCCCGGTGACATCGTAGGGCACCACCGGGGCCTCATCTGGGCTGTCTCTGAGGTCAGGGTAGACTTGATGCTCCAGCAGGGTCTTAGCGAACCCACCGTATGGCTGGGCGAACCTCACAACGTAGCTTCCCGTGGGGTACTCGACTCCGTCAGCTGTCAAGGGTTCGACGGCCTTATCTACCTTTATGTCCCCCATCCTGAGGACCCAGATCAGCTCGCTCACCGCCCCAGGGT
>JAUWLH010000054.1 GCA_030613835.1 Candidatus Bathyarchaeota archaeon
TCAAGGACCTAGGTAAGAGGGTGGAGGCAATAGGCTTCGTGGACAGAAACTTCTCTCACGGCGCCGCCGCAGGAGGCGCCATAGGGGCCATCGAGACGTCACGGGCCCTCTATCACCTCGACGAGCGACCACCCATAATCGGGTTCATCGCCGGTATCGGGGGGAGAGACGTGACCTACGACGACTTCAGGTACATGGCCAATAAGGTCCTTAAAACCGCCGAGACCAAGATCGTCGAGAAGGAAGTAGAATGGATTCAGCTGATGAGGTGAAATGATGGCTCTAAAAGAAAGTAACATAATTCTCCCAGGAGGAACAACGTGCCCGGGCTGCTCGGGACCCATTATCCACAGGATCATATACAACGTCCTAGGTCAGAACGTTATCCAGTTCGGCGGCGGAGGGTGCGGAGGGGGCTCACCCAGAACTGTGCCGACCTACAGCCTCCACCACTCAGGGGTTGCATCAGGCGCCACAGGCATCGTCGAGGCCCTCAAGGCGCAGGGACGGACGGACATCACGGTGATAGCGATGGCTGGCGACGGGGGAGCCTCGAACACAAGCTTCGGGAAGCTCTCTGCGGCGGCTTTGAGGAACGATAACATGATCTTCTTCACCTTGGACAACGAGGCCTACATGAACACGGGTGTCCAGAAGAGTGATCTCACTCCGTATCAGGCTTGGACGAGGACCACCCCTTTGGGTAAATCTACTAAGAAAATGGACTTGCCCATGATCATGAATTACCACTACATCCCATATGTGGCGACGGTTACACCGGCATACCACATGGACATGGTGAGGAAGATCAGGAAGGCGAAGGAGATTAAGGGCTTTAAGTACATCCACGTGCTGGAGCCATGTCCGACGGGTTGGAGAAGTGACCCAGCGAAATCCATCGAGCTCTCGAGGCTAGCGGTCCAGACAGGGGTTTGGCCCCTCTACGAGATCGAGAACGGGGACTTTAAGGTCACCTACAAGCCCAAGGAGTTCAAACCAGTCTCCGAGTACTTGAGACCCCAACGTAGGTTCAGGCACCTGAGCGATGAGAGCATCCAGGAGATACAACAGATGCACAACGATGACTGGCAGAGACTCTTGGAGAAGGACGGCACCAATATCTGGTGATCCGCCCTGTGCACGCGTATCATTGGGGAATATTCTTGGTGCGGCGCGCGCACAGATTTACTATTAAAGATGCATTGAGAAAGTTTGATCGGCTGATTCCATGTTTTGAAAAGCGCACACACACAATAATGGATAAGTTTTAGACATCATTTGTCTGAATAAGAGATAACTCCTTTCTTCATCAAATCACGTATCTTCTCATCATCATATCCCATGAGCTCAAAAAGAATCTCCTTATTATGCTGGCCAAGCAAGGGCGCCGGAGTTTTTAACTCTGGTTGTGTCTCACTAAACTTTACCGGAAAATTAATGAGCTTAATCTTTCCAGCTTTGGGGTGCTCCAGCTCAACGAACATATCTCTCGCTTTGACGTGGGAGTCCTCAATCGTCTCGTCCACATGGTAGACAGGTGCACATGGTAACCCGATATCAGTAAATAACTTCACAGCTTCATCTCGAGTCATATCAGCCACCATTTCCTCAATCATCTCCTTGGATATATCTTCAAGCTCAACTCCCATGTGTTGTACAATTCTATCCATCGCTCGTGGACCGAAGGCTGCGAGTCTTATCCAACCCCCATCATTAGTCTTGAGCAATCCTCCTACGCCTCTGCCACGTGGGTATTTCTTCCTGAGTTCAACCGGCATCATCCCGGATAGAAGATATCCGGTAATAGCAGTATTGTATGCGACCATGCAATCCAATTGAGCCACGTCAATCATTTGACCTACTCCCGTTCTATCTCTGTGTCGGAGGGCGGCGAGGATTGCCATGCTTGCCATTGTTCCAGGACCGAGATCACCATAAGCTTGTGCCATCTCAATCGGAGGACCTTCAGGATCAGCTCGTTCGCCAGTAAGTCTGGTATGACCACTCATAGCTTCAGCTATTGCGGCAAAGCTTCGTCTACTTGTATAGGGACCATATTGTCCGAACCCGGAGAGGGCTGCGTATATGATATCTGGTTTTGCTTCTTTCAATACCTCGTAACCTAAACCTAGTTTCTCCATAGTGCCTGGACTGAAGTTCTGGACAACGATATCGGATTTCTTTACTAGTTCTAAGAAGACTTGTTTTCCCTCTGGGTCCTTCAGGTTGAGTGTTAGATCTTTTTTATTTATGTTAAGATGATGGAATGTATAGCTGGCTCCTCCGAAGAGAGCTCCTTCGGCCATCCTATCAATGGCTCCCCAGGGTGGCTCGACTCTTATTACCTCAGCCCCCATATAGGCCATCATCATTGTACTCCACGGTCCGAACCATACATGTGTCAAATCTAGTATTCTTATATCATCTAATGGCATCTTCATTTTACAATCAACATCAATACATTGTTAAAACTCAAATACTTTATCCTCACTTCTCAAATCCTAGTTTTTTGGCACAACAGCAATTAAAGATAGTTACGTGACTAATGTCTCCAAGAAGTGATTTCTGATGCGCGCGCTCAGATGTAACTTTTCAGAGCCTTCCTCACCCGTTTGGTGAGGGGGATCACGCCCTTTACGAATTCTTCCCTTGGCTTATCCAGAGGTATCGTAGCATCAAAACCCAACTTGCATCCACGCTTGTTCTCCAGGTCCGATGATGGGTCAAGCCTTGAAGCGTATGTGTCAGGTAATTTTATCAAATCCCTATCTCCCTGGAACCTAGTTGACAGCGCCCACTCCACCTGCTCCATCTCATAGGGATTAACATCGGTGTCCACCACCACTACGTGTTTCAGCGCAGGAATCTCGTCAAACATAGCTGCGAGTACATTCTCAGCGTCGTTGTCTGTTTTTTTCTCAATTGAGACCACACCATGGAGCCAGCTAGAACCTCCGGAACTCATATGGACACCTTTCACCTCATAACCCAACGTCTTAACTCGCTTCCATAGCTTGACCTCGTTGGGGATGCCTTCAAGAATCCTGTGCTCGGCGCCTCCACCCAGAAGCCCCTGATAAATGTAATCATCTCTACAGACTGCCCCGACAATCTCCACCACAGGCATAGGCTTGCTTTCCTTCATCATACCCGTCACGCACACATATGGTCCCTCAGTTGCCTCCTCGTTAACCAGTATCCGCCCCTCAAGCACAAGCTCAGCTTCACTTGGGGCAACTGCGTCAACATTGGGGCACTCGGATAACTCCACTCCGCCTTCCAGCAATGTATTAGCGACCTCAAACTCGGATACGTTTAGTGGTGGACGTAACGCGGCAGCAGTCATCACAGCTGGGTGGTTTCCAATACTAATGCTAATATCCAAGTTGTCTCCACCTGACTCCCTAACCTGCTGGATGTACTCCTTGAGGTGTCCCGACTGGACGCAGATGGATAACCTGTTCTCACCGATGACATCCATCCTGTGATACGAGACGTTACCTCCAATACCGCGTGGGTTCCTCGCGTACACGAGGGCTGAAGTAATGTAGGGCCCCTGTTCTCCCTGATAATGCGTCAATACAGGTATCTCGCTGAGCTTTAGGTCCATTTTTGTCCTTTTCTCACCGTTAACGACGCATGGCGTTGGATTCTCCATGGCATTTGCTAGATGTTCATGCAGGGCGTCAAAAGTAACACCCAAGGCGCTACAGATGGATTCTCTTGTGTCACACACGTTTGCGACCACGTGTCCACAGTGCCCCTCAACGTTCTCGAATAGCAGTGGACCTTTTCCATCATACTCCTTTATGACTGCAGGTATCTCGTAGCATGTGGATAACTCATCCAGTACGTGGATGGCATCTTTTCTCCCAGTCAGATATTCCCTTAGACTCATCTTAACCAGCCTTGAACTTCACTGTCGTACCGCAATGGAGGAGCTTAAACCTGTCACCCATCCTATCGGATATGCGTTTCATAGCTTCAAACCCTGTGCAGTGCCCAGCGCAGACAAGTTCCGCCGTGTCCAGCTCATCAACGGTCTTTGATATCTGCTCCTCGTTGGCTACCCTGAGATGGAACCCGCCTATTACCCCGATTATTCTGTCAATCCCGGTGATTCTCCTCGCTTGCTTCATGATGTTCACTATGCCCGCGTGGCTACAACCGGAAACGATGACAAGCCCCTTGCCTGCTACGTTGATTATCAGGCTCATGTCGTCGAGTTCGGGGTCCTGAACCATCTCACCGTCAACCTCTATGTGGACATCTTCAAGGGGTTCGTAGCTAGTCACCCGTTTGATCTCACCTGTGGTCATAATACCCGGCATGAGGCTGTATGGCTCGCTTTCGAGGACCCATTTTGCGCCACTGGATTCCACTTTCTCCCGGCTGCTCCTCTCAGGTATTCCAATAAACCTGTTATTCTGCCTTAGCACGTAGCATCCTCTGAAGACTTCAGGATGGGCAACTATTTCGATTCCCTCTTTGAGTTTCTCCGATACTCCACCTAACCCACCTGAGTGGTCGTAGTGGCAGTGGCTCAAAAAAACCTGATCAATACTCGATGGGTCTATGCCCAGTAACCTCATGTTATGGAGCAGAGGCTCGGGTGTTAACCCCGTGTCCACCAGTAGTTTCAGAGACTTTCCGCCCCCCTCAGCCTCCACTAGGAGGGATAAACCGAACTGACCATAGAACTCGGTGTCATAACCCGCGTCATCAACCAAGATGGCGGTTACCTTGAGTTTGTCAACTTTTCCAATCTCCATATTATTCACCTAGGGGAGCTGGAGCTTCTCCCATTCCTCCTTTAGGATGACCTTGTACTCCTCGGTGGTCACCCTGTTGTTCCTGTTGAGCACCGTTGGCTCGGTCTCGTGCTTGCCGTTGGCATAGATAGGGATCGCGTTCCCGTATGTGTTCGCCAAGACGTCCAGCTCTGCCACGCACTCCTCGGGTGAGAACGATCCACTGTACTCGCCACCAGCTATGGGTGAACAGAACTTGCCGTCATGGTGGAACCGAGCTAGAACCTTGTTACTACGGGGCCAGTCAAGAATGACGTTGTTCATGGATATCTTCATCCTTGAGTTGTCGAATGTCACCTCGTAGTCGGGTACCCATACGTAGTGATGGCTCCCCGGCACCTAGCCCTCCATGAGCCAGGTGTCTATCCCAACCATCTCTAGAACCGCGCTCATAATCATCCCCTGAACCATGCAGTGACCGGCGCTTGTCCTGAAGGACTCGTCTATATTGTACTCCACTAGGCACTCATCCCACAGGTGTCCCCAGACGTAGCCGTATTTAGGAAGCGCGACCCTCCCAACCCACTCCTTGTTTAACACCACCAGTTTGTCGTATCCCTCTGCATCCCTTGATAATGCTGCAAGGTACGCTGCAAGTGGGCTCAGTTTGTTTCCCCTGATTAAGATCTGTTCAAGGTATCCGTAGTATTGCCATGCTCTCGCCTTCTTGGATGGTAATGCCGTATCCCACAGACTATGTAAGGGGAACCACTCTGAGAGTGGAGTCATACACGTCTGCCTACCCGTGCTACGGCAGCTACATATCTCAGCCATCGCCCACTGGGCTTCGCCATCAAGCCTCGATACTTTCTTGAGTTTGTCGATAATCTCTGCCTCGAAACTCGTTAGGCTTGGCTTGTTCTTGTCCGTCGAGAATGTATTAATAATCTCATCAAGGATCGTGTCTTTATCGTGTCTATCCATCAATGGGAACCAGGCTTTCTCTTCGTTGAAAATGAGAACAGGGTCACCCTCTACAGTGTCCACTTTCTCCCATGTTAAGACGTCTATCAACCCCTCGTCATAGAGGTAAGTCTTCTCGTTACTGCAATATATGATGTATAATCTCTTATGACGGCCTTTTCTAACTCGCTCCCTCTGATATAATAACGCGGCTTTCTCAAGCTCGGTCACGGTATTTGTTCTGATCTTCAATGTACTGGCGACTGGTAGCATACGCCTGTCAAGGAAAGGGATCACTGGGTAGCCCTCTGGGTACAGATCACTGAACTTGACAATCTTGAACGCATCAAAATCCACAGCGTCAAACTTGAATGGAGGATACTTCCTGAACTGCATATCCGTGAGGAACTCGTGGCTATGCACATCCTTCACAGCGTAGGAGTTACTGTAACCTCTGTTTGTTGTGATATGATTTATAAAACGGGTGTCCCCTTTTAGCAAAATCTCCGGGTGCTTGACTGCCAATATCCTTGTCGTGTACAAACCATACTTGGTATAACTGTCTGAATTAGCTTCCCCAATCGCCTTTCTCCAAGCATCTTCATGCACTCTGACCGCAGTACTCATCTTTTTCACCGATATTATTGAGAGAATAGGCATAGTGTAGCCTTAATACATTTTAGTCTAGAGTAAAATTTTTGACTGGACCGAAGCCTAATGTTTTTTCAGTGGTTGGCTTTATCAATATTCGAGGTAAATGGTTAACTGATTCTATGTTCAAGGTTGACGCGCTTCTTGAACAGTTGACGATTGAGGAAAAAGTATCTTTTTTGCTCCGGTCTTGGTCCGTGGAGTACAAAAAAGGTTGAGCGTCTGGGAATATAATCGGTTTTCATGAGTGATGTGTGCGCGCCATTTGAACCGGTTCTAGATCCTACTCCCCAAGGCGCTGAAGTTTCCTGCCCAGCAGATATTATGACACCAATCCCTAATTCCAAGAGCTAAGCTCATGTGGACTGCGAGCCAACCACAAATATTATACAAAGTTTACTATCAGGGCGAGATTAAAAAAAGAAACTTGTTGACTCTTTGGCACTTTTTTCTCACTCTACTTTCTTATTTTGACTAGAGTCTATCTCTACAGGTGCGCGTACACATAACATGGTCGAGAAAAAGAGCCGGACAAGAGGTACACTCTCTCGTTCACATTTCTCATAAATAGAACATTATTGCGTGTTTATTGTACTTTTTTTGCTTGTTTGAGGTTGATAATATGTGTTATTTATGATATGATAGATTCCTACACAGATTTACATGTATATTCGTAGTGCGGTTTGAGTTGGTCATATAGTTATCAAGTCGGTTTGGATTGGTTAGTTAATATCTCAGCTGTCATTTTTCTTAACACCATAATTTTTTTATATTCAATTCATAAAAAACATATTGGTGTAAATAACTTGAAGGAAGATCAATGGGTTCAATTTCGTGTTGAAAACAACGTTAATTTTTTAATTTTTTGGGCTACAATATTTTTATCTTGTTTTATTGGAATAATTGAACTAATACCTGAAATTGCCATACCATTCAATCCTTTTCAATTTGTTGTTTATGTTCTATACTGTCTCTTAATGGTTGGAATGAATCTTAGTATGCGAGGCTTTCTTCGTATATACCGAGAAAATGTCTATTTTTGGAGTAAGGGGTATTTTGGAGATTGGTATAAAAAATGTCCCGTAATAACATCAAGTGATCTGGATTCTTTTTTACTAGATGATAATGGAGAGGTGAAAAAAAATGTTGATTATGTTGCCTTTATTCCAATAATTATCTTTATTTGGTTATACATAACTAAAATTATTGCACTTTGTAATAGTTGAGTTTAAAGGAAATTCGAAAAGCTAAGTTCTTGACTATTTTTTCGCCAGAATTTTATTAGTCAGAGGAGATATTTATACATAGAGAAATTCAATATTACTGTTACATGTAAAAAAGACAATGTATTTGTCTAGTTGATATGATGCACCTCATGTTTTATTCTATTTGTATTCAGAAAAAAAGCGCGCGTACATCGGAGCGTAGCACATGCATAAGCGTATGTTATTACATGAAAGGAAAACATGAGATCGGGTCAGAGGAATTCTGGTCTTACGCATAGACTACCCTTTAGTCGGGTATCGCTGCTACGGCGGTTATCTCTATCTGGCCGCCGTTTAGTCCCGCCTCGACACACGTTCGTGTCGGGGGTGTGCCAGGGAAGTACTCCCTCCATAGTGGGTTCAGGTACCTAGGTCTGTCGCTGATGTCCTCGAGGTAGACTACTGCCTTGACGACGTCCTCCAGTGATAGACCGTTCTCCTCTAAGACCCCTTTGATCCTCTCGAACGTGTCCCTGAACTTGGTCTCCTTGGTGTCACCCCTTCCGATGATCCCGCTGAGGTAGAGGACGTTACCGGCCCTCCGTACCCTTGAAAGTAATGGTTTAGACATATCAGATCGTATTCTCTTTTGAATCATTATTTTTAAACATCATCGTAGCAACCCCGCGAGCGCATTTCTAGACAAACTCAAACAATAATTTTACCCTCACATCACATTACTGTTACTTTGCGTAAAAGGTGCGGGGGGAGGGATTCGAACCCTCAGAGAACTTGGATTCCATGGTGGATGGACCAAATGAACTGGTCCATAAGGATTTCCTAATGGACATGTGAACATAACGAACATCTCAGAGAATAAGACCGAGGATAATGGAGACCAGTTCCCATAATTACCAGGCC
>JAUWLH010000269.1 GCA_030613835.1 Candidatus Bathyarchaeota archaeon
AGAGTGGTTGTAACATTTTTTCATCATAACCCTAGTTCTTATCTTTCTCTCCACACCAAACTGTAGGCACTTCAGTAGATGGAACAAGATTGTCTAAACCAGTAGTCTCACCTCGTTTGAACTATCGGAAGAAAAAACAGCACTCTATGAGTTCTTCGATGATGATTTTTAACTGAATCCAGAACAGTTCCCTAGCTGGTCGTCGCACTGATTGATGTGTAGAATATGGGAGTCAGGCTGTCTAGAAGGAAAATCAGACCGTCTAGAAGAAATAGATAGAAAGTAGAAGGATTCGATCAATCAGACGCATCAGTTCCTTTGCACACCTACGCTAATGCGTAGTATGGAAACAAGGGAACGAAAGCTCCCTTACATCTACTCGTCTAGCTGCCTTCTGAATCCATCTAGAAGCCTTCTAAATACGTCTGCCCATGTTCTGAGTTAGTCTAAACAGTTGGCGATACACTGAAAAACTCTGCCTGTACAGTGGCGTTCGTCAGAAATTTCGCTTTTCCATGTGCAGACTAAAGGAAGGGTTACGTGCACATGGATTTGATTCCAGTTTTGGGCCCTTCGTATAACAATGCAAGTCCTGAAGTCATCTCAATCAGAGATCTAAAAGGATGGATGTTCCACATATATAATATATAAAAAAGTTAGAACCTCCAAGTTACCTACTATAACGGAAAAATATTTTTTTATTCGACGGGGTTATCCGGCATTTCCCCGTTGATGGTCTTCAGGACTCCCTTTGCTACCTGCACCGCCATCCTCCGCATTCCCGCTATGTTTGAGGCTGATAGGTGAGGCGTCAGGATCACATTGTCCATTGAACACAGTGGGCTGTCTGTGCTAAGGGGCTCGTTCTCGAAGACATCCAAGGCGGCTGCCTTGATCTTGCCGCTCCTGAGTGCTCTGATCATTGCATCCTCGTCGATGATCTTACCCCTAGCCGTGTTGACTATGTAGACACCGTCCCTCATGGACTCGATCCTCCTCGCGTCTATGATCTTCCTCGTCTCGAGGGTGGCCGGGATGTGGAGGCTGATGAGCTCGCTCTCCCTGACCAGGTCGTCCAGATCCATCCACCTGAAGCCTAGCTCCTCTTCCAACTCGGGCTTCCTAGTCCTACTCCAGTACGATATCTCGGCCCCGAACGCCTGCATCCGCACCGCTGTCGCTTTCCCTATCCTGCCCATGCCGATGATGCCCACCCTCATCCCAGCAAGTTCAACGCCGATGAGGTCACTGTACTTTCGCTTCCACTCGCCCGCCCTGACCGCCTTGTCCGCGCTCACAACATTCCTGAGAAGGGCGAGGGTAGTAGCCATTGCCATCTCAGCCACCGTAACAGTTACGGCGTCAGGCGTGTTGCATACTCCCTTTCCCAGCTCACTGGCGGCGACCAGGTCAACATGGTCGCATCCGATGCCGTGGACTCCAACAACCTTGAGCCTGGGGCTTGACTCCAACATCTCTCGGGTTATTTTGATGCTGCCCCGGGTGATCAACCCATCAGCGTCGGGTATGAGCCCCGCGAGTGCCTCCTCGGTGCTCCCCGGTGGAAGCTCGATTACGTTGACTCCCCTATCCTTGAGATATTCAACTCCAGCCGGGTTGATGACTTCGGTAACAATGACGGCGATATCGGACATACGGGAAAATAGGCGTGGGAAAAGGTTAAGGTTTGAGGTGGGGGTTCGGCCTGCGCCTGCCCCTGCGCTTTCCTTTCTGGTGGGGAGCCTTCGCCCTCCTCATGGTCTTGGAAAGCTGATCGGTGAGCCCGTCAAAGGTCTCCATGAGCCCCCAGTCATTGTTCTCCACGTTGAAGCTGTCCGTTGGACCCATGGCTCGGGCCGTGATCTTGTACCTTATCCTCTCACCGCTGGTCCTCTGCCTCTTGATGCGGACGCTGACCTCGGTGATGGTGTGCATCCTTGCGCTCCTCTCCACGACCCGTCTGATCTTGTCCTCCACAATGGACCTCTCGAAGAAGTTCTCGTCCTCGATGCCGATGATGTAGACAGGCAACTCCTCCGTCGGGAGGAGCACATGGATGAGCTTCAGCAACTCCATCTCCGTGACGATCCCGTGGACTCTGTCCTGCCCGTCAACCACGATGCTGGCCTTCTCCCCACTTGAGATCATGCCCTTGATGACATCCATGACCGATGCCGTCGTGGGAACCGTCAACGGCTGCCTGTTCATCACAGCGCTGGCCTGACCCGGGAACCTAGTCACCTTCTGCCCTGACCTGTCCCCCCTGGTGGTCTTGCTGGCCGTTGTGATAAACGTGTGCACGATCTCCTCGGCCGTAACCATACCCGCAAGCTTTCCATCCTTGGTCACCGGGATGAAGCTGTAGTTCTTGTCCATCATGGTGCGCCTGACCTGGGAGATTGGAGATTCCGCATCCATGGTGAGAACTGGGGTCGTCATTATGGACTTGGCGGACGTGTTCTTGAGCTCCTCGACATCCATGAGGGCGTCCAGTATGTCCTGCTGGCTAATCAAGCGCACATCCTTGCCCTCCACAAGCGGGACAGCCGACACCCCATTCCCGAGGATCAAGTCAGTGACCTCAAGCACCGATGTTGACGGTATGACGTACCCGACCTGGTTCCAGATACTCTCAATCTTGGTTCTCTCAGGCTGATAGACCCCCAGCAGGTCCCGTACAGCCACGATCCCGTACCTATCACCCTCCGCCGCCACGGCCTCGGTGCGTCCCGTGTCCTTGAGGACCCCCAGCACCTTGCTTACCATGTCCCCAGGG
>JAUWLH010000129.1 GCA_030613835.1 Candidatus Bathyarchaeota archaeon
ATAATCAGTCTCAAAGATAGAATCGATGGTAACCCACCTAAACCCATACCACCAGAAGCCTGAAGAACGTTCCTTATTAAAATCAAGTTATATTAAAACAATGGAACGCGCACGCCATCAGAGTTACCAAATGACCATGTAACTCCTATAATTATGAATCCATGGTCTATGGTTTCCATGACGCTTAATGCTTCATCTCTTCTAGGACTACCAATGAGAAACTCCCATTCCTTATCAACTTTATACTGGGCGTATAAAATCGGCGTATTAATGCAATGTAGAGAAATCACTAATAGTAAAAAATAGTTAAGATGTTTTCTACTTTGAAGTTTCATATTCTAATCATAGCCTGGAAATCTCTTAAACATAGAGAAACAATATGGGTTACTCACACAAGGTTTCTTTCTCCTGGTTTATAATAAAAATGTGATATTAAACCAATCCATCCCAAGAATGTAAACACGGATAGCCACTCGAAGATGGGATTAACTCGCGCTCAGGTCTTACTGAAGTCTTATAATTATCAACGTAAAAGATTCACATGGTGTACTAGATATGGCAACTGTTTTCGTAATGATTAACTCGGAACTCGGTCAGAAAGTGAAGTATTAAAGGGATTAAAGGAGATAAAAGAGGTCAAAGAGGCCCACTTGGTCTACGGAGTCTATGACATTATCGCCAGGATCGAAACCGATACCATGCAAGAGCTCAAGGACATCATTTCTTGGAAGGTACGTCGTCTCGACAAGGTTCGTTCTACGTTAACAATGATAGTCATCCAATAATCCCCTTCATTTTAACAATCTAACAACTTGAACATACTACAATGAACGGCATCGAATCATCTGAAGTGAGTGACTAGATTCTCAAGTACAAGAACATACGATAAAAAAGTAGGACCCTTTAGCTAACTAGCCCGTGACGCTTCATAACCTCATTACGAAAATCGATCACCTTACGCACATACTCTCTCTTTTCAAGGTAGGGCCCAGGTAAAAATGACCGTTTAAACCCATAGACGAGTAAATCACCCAGCTCTCTTGAGCTAATATTGAATGCGTTCACAGCTTTTTGAAGTTCAAGGCTAACATTGGTACGTGAAATCAAACGGTTATCAGTACAGAAAGCAACTGAAAGCCTCTCATACAACATGTTCCTGAACGGATGCTCGCTCAAAGATTTAATCGATGGAGTAGTCTGTAGGTTACTGGAAAGGCACACCTCAATTGTGATGCGTTTATCAGCGATGTACTGAACCAAGTTACGAACATAATCTTCCCGATTCTTGATTCTTGGGTCTCTAATTTTACCAGCATCAAAAAGCCATGTGCCATGACCGATCCTGTCAGCGTGACAGGATGTTATGGCCTGGAATATGGACTCAGGTCCATAGTCCTCTCCCGCGTGAACCGTCTTGCCTAAAAAAGCTTCATGGGCCAGTTGAAATGCTTTGACGTGGTCATCAGCTGGGTAACCGTATTCCCGGCCCGCTAGATCAACACCTACAACAGGTATACCAGAGTCATCTCTTGCAGTCACGCTGGCACGGACGAGCGCCTCGCTTGCTAGGCTAAATATCTGTTTCTTCGGTAGATCGGTGAAGGCTTTCAACATCCTCTCGTACGTGCGAGATTGTTGTGGTGAGAAAAACCGAAGAGCGCAGGTGATGATGCCGGCACGAAAAGCGGGCTCATGACCTGAAGCTATCTGGGGGCGGGAATTAAACTCGTTTTCAGCCCGATGTATGCCTTTTGAAACTGATGCAAGTACCGATTGTATACTCTGATTTTCTCCCGTGTGGAGCTGGGGGGCAAATCGTATCTCAATGTACCGCACACCTTCTTCCTGTGAGTCACGGCATAACTCGTATGCTGCTCGTTCAAGTGAATCCGGATCCTGGAGGACTTCACAGATGTATGCGAAGCCTTTGAGGTATTCATCGAGGCTGTCATAGCGTTGTTTGAACACGTTTTTTCTCAGTTCTTGGGGTGTCTCGGCAGGAAGTTTCACTCCTCGTTCCTGGGCCATCTCGATGAGTGATTCTTCCCTCAGCGATCCATCCAGGTGAACATGTAGATCGCTCTTTGGCAGCTCCAGAATTAGTTTTTCGATGGGTGAGACGATCAAGTTTACCGCAAATCCTTCTTACTGACTGTACGATAAATTATCTAACAGTCGTGCGATAATTAAACTATCTCCTATTCAGAACATGGGCAGATGACCAACTGGATCGGTTAGTTGACTACAAAAAGGGGAGCCACCCACGAGTGGGGTCCCCGTTTACAGGCGGATAGCCACCGAGAAGTCTTCCAGGCTATAGCTCTGTCACCTCTTTTTCTAATGCGCGTAAATATTATTAGTTGATGTTCCTGAATTTGTACAAGCGCGTACTTTAGGAGAGAGTGAAACAAATGTCATCCAGTGTTAAGATTCCAACAGTATTGGCGATATCTGGCTCTCATAGAAAGCCTTCCTTCACTGAGAAAATGCTAGACACTTTACTTGAAGGAATTGGTGAGGCTGATGTTCACAAGTTTTACCCCCATAAAATGAATATGGGACCCTGTACAAGTTGTTGGAGCTGCTGGTATGGGAAAAATAAAGGTGAATGTATCCAGAAAGACGATTTCCAGCAGATATACGACGTCTACAAACGATGTGATTATTTCATCGTCGCTGCACCCGTGTATGTGTTCGGATACCCAGCATCAGTAAAAAACGTGATAGACCGGTTCTTCGTCAAACTAGAACCCTCTCAATATGTAAGAGATGATGGTACTACTGATCATCCCCAACGTTTTACTCCAGACGCCAAATGAGTCTTGGTCTCATCCTATGGTTTCCCGGACATGGAGAATTTCAGTCTAATTAGTCAACATTTCAAGAAATGGATGAAGCATGGAGGGTTACAGTGGGCGGGTGGGGTTCTCATCCCTGTAGCTGGTGCTGCGAATGTTCCTAGGTTATTTAACGACAATTTTGATGCAATTAAACAGGCAGGGAATGAGCTTGTAGAGCATAGTATATCTAATGAGACTATGGGTCGAATCAGTGAGTTACCTATCTCGAAGATGGGTTATAGGGATATGTCGAATGCTAGTTTCCGTGGAGGGCTTGCTGGTAGAGCAAGGGCTACTGTTATTGGCATCAAGGCTTTGAGAGAAAAAGGGAAAAAGTAACTATCAATGTGTTCGGGATTAATCGCGCGCGTGAATAAAGATACGGTAAATTTAAAATATTATCCACATCCCCACAGATGGAATCTATCTGGGTTTACCCGAAAAGCTCAGAGTTGAGACTTTTCTTGCGTTTCCTGAGCTCCATTAACAGTGTGTCGTACTCGTTGAGCATCACCTCGTATTTCGCAAGATACTCCTTCGCTTCCTTGCTGTTCTTTCGCAGCTTTACTATCTTTCCTATCTCGTCTGGGTTTTCCACATTGAGGATGGCGTTCCCGGATAAGTCCTTTAGAACCCGGACATATTGCTGTATTTTGATATACTTTTTGCCGTTGATTATGCTCAATATCTGATCTTCGATCTGCATTATCTGAATAAGCGCAGATGATCTCGTTTTACCCATCAAGATATATTATGTCACCTTGCTTAATGAAACCTGTGTTATTTTTAATATACCAAATGCCAGCGGGAAATCCTAAGATATGAACCAAATGTGGCTCTGGAAACGTGGTAAAGTGAATCTTGAGGAGACGCGGTGAGAATATCTGGAGCCAGAGTCAAGTAGGTAAGCGGGTCTACGGATATATAATCCAGGACGACACCCCATATCCTCTTCTCTTCCAAGTGAACATGATGCTAAGGAAGGGTTGCATTGACGCCGTTATCTTATACAAGAATGTCTGCTACGCGGCGTTTGAGACCGTTAAGCCCGGTGCTTAGACCCCCTTGAGACATGTTCCCCGGAGTCTCTGAAGGCGCATGGATGTTTACTCCTCTTCCTTCCACATTCTAGGGTGGTGGTATCCACTGTAGAGGCTCGCGAATGGGTTATGCCCGGTGACCCTGTCCTTGACTATCAGGGTCGTCACCGGCCCCTTTGCATGTTCCGTGAACTGGATATCATGCCCTATACAGAGTCCAACAATAACGTTGAGATCTACATCCTCCGAGTTCAACACATCAGCCTGGGCGATGGGGTTACACCCCGCCTCGAAGCTGTCAGGTCTACCTCTCAACGCATTGATCTTATCTTCCCCAACTATCCCCCACTCAGTCTTGTCCACGTTCCCGCATTTGCAACAGACCGAGTAGACGTCCAGTCCGGCTGACTCGAATATCTCGACCACCCTCTTTGCCTCGTTGCCGAGCCCAACGCAGAACGCTACCCCTAGTTTTTTCCAGTTCATCATCTCGGCGAACTTGATGATCTCAAGTATCCTCGGTCGAACGGCGATGACCCTGCCTCTGATATTCATGTAGGCCCTCTGCTCGGTTATGGTTGAGTTCTGGTAAAACCTGAGCTCCTCGGGGTCCCCGTATTTCTCCCATGCCTTGTCTATTACATCCTGCTTGTGTTTCATTGGGCAAAACTCGGGTAGCTGTTCCCGTGTCCAGCCCTCGACGTAGCATTTCCGGTCCACGCATTTTGCGCACTGTGGGACATTCAATTATATCATATGGAAACAGCGGTATGAGCTAAAAAATTTGGGAACGAGATAGAATTAGAGATCTGGTTTGTTGTAAATATCCTGCGTGTCCTAATTATGCATACAAACAATATCTGCGCGATCATTGACCTTTTTCGAATCCTTCAATAGCCCCGGCGGGGTACGTCACAGAATGAAGCTACCTTCCCTAGACCTGTCACTCCCATACATCACAGAGGAGCTTGAGGGCATAGGGGGCAAGATAAGGGCGCGCCCCGAGGACTTTGTCGTGGAGGAGGTACCCTTGTACGAGCCCTCGGGCTACGGGAGCCACCTCTACGTCAACTTAACGAAGAGGGAGCAGACTACCAGGGATGTGCAAGTCAAGTTAGCGGAACTGTTCAAGCTGAGGCCCAAGAACATTGGCACAGCGGGGCTCAAGGACAAGCACGCCGTGACCACGCAG
>JAUWLH010000066.1 GCA_030613835.1 Candidatus Bathyarchaeota archaeon
CCTGTGACATCAACCTGAACACGGTTTCCATCCAGAAACGGGTCCCAATCAACCTAGATTAACGGTTTTTACGGAAAACAAACCCTGAAAACGGTTTTTATCTCAGAATAAGGCGTAAATAACACCCCAAAATCAGATGGACCCAGATTAGTTTTTAAGTCTGCATCCAGCTATTCTCTCCTTAGAGGCAACTCAATGAGGTAGAGTGTTGAGGGAGAGCCACATCCCTGGCCGCGGGCACAGGAGCGGCTGGTCCGATGGACTGATGCCCTCCGCCGTGAAGGCATTCTGCTCAAGGATACACTCTGAGGAATATCATGTCGCGTGAAAGAGAATACGATAAGGTCGACGACCGGATAACGAGGCGTTACGAGGAGCAGGCCCTGTTTAAGGACAAGAACAAGGAAGAGTTCAGGGTCATTGAGGAGGTGTTTGACCGCCTCACATTGAAAGGGATGCTCAAGCTCTTTACAGGGGGCACCATCGACGAACTCCACGGAGTCGTCAACGCCGGAAAGGAGGCTAGGGTCTACTTCGCCCTCGACAAAGACGGACGAGAGTTGGCGATCAAAATCTATTACACCCACACCGCCGAGTTCAGGAAGGGCATGATGCAGTATATCCACGGCGACCCACGGTTCAAGCGCATACGCAAAAACACCAGGTCCATGATCTACACTTGGAACCAGAAGGAGTTCAACAACCTCCAGCTATGCGAGGAAGCAGGGGTCAACAGCCCAAGGCCCTACAAGTTCATCAGAAACATCCTTGTCATGGAGTTCATAGGGGAGGACGGCATACCCGCGCCCCTGCTGAGAGAGATGGACCCGGAGGATCCTCAGGCGTTCTATGACCAAGTGACCGTTGAGATGCAACTTATGTGGCAGAAGGCGGGGCTAGCCCACGGAGACCTCAGCGAGTACAATATCATGGTCTACGAGGAGAAGCCAGTCATATTCGATGTGAGCCAGGCCATGCTCACCATACACCCATTGGCCGAGCCTCTCATCAAGAGGGACATACAGAACGTAAACTATTTCTTCAGGAGAAAAGGAGCCCAAGTAAGAGACCCTGAAGAGCTAAAGGAATGGATAACAGGTGGAACAGAAGACCTTTATTAGAATCCCGGGCGACCGCATCGGCGTCCTCATTGGAGCCGACGGCAAGACCAGGCGACGCATCGAGTCCGCTTTCGGAGTTAAAATCACCGTAGCGAGCGATTCGGGAGGCGTCGAGATCAAGGTAAACCCCGACCAGCCAGACGTGTCCGTCATGTTCACGGTCAAAAACATAGTCAAGGCCATAGGCAGGGGATTCAGCCCAAATAAAGCCATGACGCTCCAGAATGAGGACAACGACATCTTAGTCATTGATCTTGAGGAGTACGTGGGCAACAGCAAGAACGCCCAGAACAGGGTCAGGGGCAGGATAATCGGCAAGGAGGGAAAGAGCAGGCAACTCCTTGAGGAGTTAACCGAGTGCCTAATCAGCGTCTACGGCGGAACGGTGACGCTGATAGGCCCCTACGAGATGCTGCAGGTCGCAAAAGACGCGGTTGAGATGCTCCTCAATGGAAGTTACCATAAGACAGTGTGGAATCACCTATATGCACATAGACGTAAGGTGAGGAAAGAAAAGGGCGAACTCTGGTACGAGCCCGTCCGTAGAAGGAGATAAAGCAATTTGGCGCAGCCTGAATATCAATCGATGAGCCCGTCGGACTTTTTCTACCGCAACAGGGAGATAGCGGGCTTTAGCAACCCCAGCAGGGCCACGTACACGGCCGTAAGGGAGCTCCTTGAGAACAGCCTCGACGCGGCCGAGAGCCTTGAGGTCCCGCCCAACATCTTCTTGCGCATAAGCGAGGTGGAGGGACAGAAGGAGTCAGAGACCAAGTTCTACATTATGAGGGTCGAGGACAACGGCACAGGCGTCCCAGCTGAGCACATACCACAAGCATTCGGCCAGATATTTTACGGCAGCAAGTACGAGCTCAAGCAGGCCAGGGGCACATTTGGTCTAGGAGGGACCATGGCGGTCCTCTACGGCCAGATCACGACCCATGAGCCAGTCAAGATCGAGAGCAGCACGGGCGGAGATATCCACGAGTTCACCATGAACATCGATATCCAGAACAACCGCGCCAACATTTTCAAGCATAATATCCGCCAGAACCCCACAGGTTGGAGGGGCACATCCATCGAGATCCAGATGGACGGGAATTATAGCCGTATCATGCACAGGCTCATCGAGTACCTGAAGCAGACGGCCATGGTGGTCCCATACGCGGACATCACGTACATAGACCCCAAGGGCAGGCTCTACAAGTACGAGAGGGGCACTGAGACACTACCGCCGCTACCCCAGCCAGTCAAGCCTCACCCCCATGGCGTTGACGTCGAGATGGTCAAGCGTCTGATATCAGCTGATAAATCCAAGAACATGAAGGCATTCATGATGGAGAACTTCCAGGGAGTGGGCAGCGTCACGGCCGAAAAATTCCTCAAAATGGCGGGCATCAACCTGAAATCAAAACCGAAGACGTTATCCTCGGAGGAAATGGTCAGGATCGTCAGGTCCACAAAGGAGTACGGAGGTTTTAAACGACCCATCGCAAGCTGCCTGAGCCCCATCGGGGTAGAGCTGTTCGAGACGGGCATCAGCAAGGAGCTGGGACTCACCGACGAGGACTACCTGAAGGTGATCACCCGGAAGCCCAGCACGTACCTCGGCTACCCGTTCATCGTGGAGGCAGCGGTTGCATCGGGCCAGACCATCAGGAAGAGCCACGGCCCAGGCATCCACATCTACAGGTTCGCTAACAGGATCCCGCTCCTCTTCGATGAGGGCAGCGGTGTCATCTGGAAGGCAGCCCACAAGAACATCAACTGGAAGACTTACAGCGTGGAGAAGAATACTCCCCTTGTCATAGCAGTCCACGTGTGCAGCACCAAGATCCCATACAAGAGCGTCGGCAAGGAGTTCATGGCCGATCAGCCGGAGGTAGAGAAGGAGGTCACCAACGCCATCAGAGAGGCTGCCAGGGGAGTCAGGAGCTATATCAGCAAACGCACTAGGATCCAGCGGGAGAAGCGGAGACTCAACATATTCAACAACTACCTCCCAGTCATCGCCCAGTTCGCCGCCAGGCTCAGCGAGAGGGAGGAGCTGCCGGACATCACGCCGCTTCTTGCAGCCGTAAGTACCGTCATCCCAGAAGAGAAAAACACGTTAGAGGAGGTCCCACGGATTGTCGAAGAAAGTTCAGAATGACTCGGAGCGTAAGCGCGAGACCATGGAAAAGAGCCTCACCCAGATGGGTCAGCTCATCTACGACCAGATCCAGAATAGAGAGTTCCCCTGGATACACATGCAGAGCCGTAGTACCGACAACATCATGTACGACCCGGATGAGCGACAGTACATCCTCGGCCCACGCATGATCAGGCGACACAGCAGGAACATCCGCCACATCAGGCCCTTCACCCAGCTCATATGGACCAGCTGGTTCGCTAAGGAGTTAGTGAGACAGCGGAAGACCAGCACATTGAGGGAGGTCTACTACTCGGCCAGAGGCCAGCGGGACATCGAGTACAGCGGCCAGCAGGAGTCCGACAACATCATCACGGACCTTGAGGTGGCCTTAAACAGGGCCAGAGAGGACTTCCACATCTTCCCCGAGGAGCGTTCATCCATATTCGGCGACCTCACTATCGAGTACACGGTCCCAGGTTACGAGGGGCGAAGGACAAACCTCACGGATCACCCCGATGGGGCTATGATCGGCCCGGCGGTGACCAGCAGCAACTTCATCGAGACAACAGCAGATAAGGTTCTGGTGGTCGAGAAAGGCGCCATGTTCACCAGGCTCGTAGAGGAACGCGCACACGAAAAGTTCAACGCGATACTGATCCACACGGCGGGACAGAGCCCCAGAGCCACTAGGGGGATAATAAACAGGCTCAACAAGGACCACGGGTTGCCCGTCTACATATTCACGGACGCGGATCCGTGGGGACTGCATATCGCCATGGTGATAATAAGCGGCTCCGCAAACGCGGCCCACCTGAGGGGACTCAGCACACCCAACGCCCAGTGGATCGGGGTCAACGGAAGCGATATCATCGAATACAAGCTACCCACGGAGCCCCTCTCTGAGTTCGACAGGAAGCGCCTCACCGAGCTCAAGAAGGACCCCAGGTACGCCAGGGAGCTGTGGCAGAAGGAGTTGGATATCCTCATCGAGCTTGACCAGAAGGCCGAGCTGGAGGCTTTCAGCAAGTTTGGCCTCACCTACATCGTTGACGAGTACCTCCCAGCCAAGCTGGGAGTGTAACCCTTTTTTACCTCAACGACGCATCCAACAGGTGAACGCCTATGGTGAACATACCTAAACTTGATTTCATAGGATTCGCCTCAGTGCTCGCGGGCATCGTGTTCCTGTTGACGGGGATACTACTTGTTATCAACACAGGCAGCACGATTCCTGATCCAGTTAACCCCGCATTGATGAACCTGATGGGCGTTGTGACCGCTATCATCGGTTTAATGTTGCTGCTGGCGCGGGATGATTAGACTTGGCTGTCAAGGGCATAATCATGGCGGGCGGGATGGGAACCAGGTTCAAGCCGCTCTCAAACTATCTCCAGAAATGCATGATACCTATCGGTGATCAAGAGAAACCCATCCTTGAGTACATCATCAGGCTGTACAAGCACCACGAGATCAATGACATAGTTCTCCTCGTCGGCTACAGGTACCTGCAGATTGAGAATTACTTTGACGAGGGGGAGAGGTTCGGCGTCAAACTGGAGTACGTCCAGGACAGGCCCGGCTGGAAGGGAAACGCTAACGCGATCCTAAACGCCTACAAAGAGGGCGCGTTCACGAGTGATGACACTCTAGTGGTCTACTATGGCGATATAGTCTCAAATATCGATCTGGGCAAGCTCCTTGAACATCATAACGAGACAGGCGCTAGCGTGACCTTGGCGCTCACCACTGGCCTCAAGATCAATGAGGGCGTGGGAACTGTCGAGGGGGACTGGATCACGGAGTTCAAGGAGAAGCCGCGTCTGGACCTGCGGGCCACCATCGGGATAATGGTGCTGGACGGGTCAGTGGTTAGCGAAATGAAGAAGATGCACGACGATGGACAGTATCAGATCTACGACCTTATGGGTGATGTCGTGCAGCACATGGTCCGCGACAGCGAAAAAGTGGCCGCGTACCTGACTGATGCCTTCTGGTACGACGTGGGCAGTATCGAGCGCTACGAGCGGCTGAGCAAAGAGCAGCTCAGCGAGGAACTGGGCTATCTGCTTTAGCATCAAATTTCTTAAATAATCTACGTGCTCCTCTAGCATCGAGTATAATATGAAGGCCCTAGTCCTCGCAGGTGGATTTGGGACTCGGCTCAGGCCATTGAGCTGTAGCAGACCCAAGATGCTTTTCCCAATTGCTAACAGGCCGTTGATTGACTACACGCTTGAAGCGCTGTCCAAGGAGGAGAGCGTTGATACGGTTATCCTGGCCGTCTACTACATGGCGGAGTCTCTGGTTCGATACCTTGGCCCCACCAAGTATGACCTTGGGATACTGTACTCAAGGGAGCAGAGACCACTGGGCACGGGTGGCCCCGTCAAGAAGGCCGAGGACATGCTAAACAGCGATAGTTTCATGGTGATGAATGGAGACCTTCTTATGGATTTTGATTACAAGAGGCTCATCGAGTACCACAAAGAGAAGGGTGGAATCGCTACCATAGCGTTGACCCAGGTGAGCGACCCGTCCAGATTCGGCTCCGTTGAGCTTGACTGGGAGGGCAGGATCATAAGGTTCGTTGAGAAGCCCGAGTTCGGCAAGGCCCCCAGTAACCTCATCAACGCGGGTATCTACATCATGGAGCCCGAGATATTCGATTACATCCCTGACGGACGCAAGGTCCGCATCGAAACTGAGGTCTTCCCCAAGCTCGCCGAGGAGCAGAAGCTCTACGGCTTCGAGTCCCACGGCTTCTGGATGGACATAGGCGAGCCCCAGGACTACCTGAGCGCGAACGAAATGATACTGAAGAAGAACAACCTGAACGAGTGCGGCGAGTACTCAAAGATTGATCCCTCAGCCGTCATCAGGAAGCCGTGCAACTTTGGCGACAACGTAAGGATCGGAGAGGACAGCGTCATAGGGCCCAACGTATCCCTAGGCGATAACGTTCAGATCGGTAAAGGGTGCAGAATTGAGAACAGCGTGGTCTTTGACGGGGTCGCCATCGAGGACTATAGCAGCGTTAAGGGTGCTATCCTCGGCGAGAACAGCGTCCTGGAGCGGTGGGTCAAAGTGGAGTCAGGCAGCCTTATTGGTGATTACGCCCAGATTACGGACGGTGTCACCATCACCTCGGGAGTGAGCATCTGCCCCAGCAAGACAATAGAGGAAAGCATCCTGACCCCTCGGCAGGTGATGTGATGAAGCTATTCGGTTCAAACGGCGTCCGAGGAGTAGCTAACGAAGAGTTCACACTTGAGCTAGCATCAAGTCTAGCCGCATCAGCAGGAAGCCTTCTGGGCAAGGAAATTGGCGTGGGCCGTGATGGCAGAACCACCAGCCCCATGTTCAGGGACGCAATTGTGAGCGCGCTGCTGAGCATAGGGTGTAACGTCCACGATTTCGGACTAATAACCACCCCTGGACTTCAGTTCATGGTAAGGGAGAAAAGGCTGGACGGAGGGGTCATGGTCACCGCAAGTCACAACCCGCCCCAGTTCAACGGGGTTAAGATGATCTATAATGACGGCGTCGAGGTAGCGAAGCCCCTTGAGGCCGAGATCGAGGCCATTGTAGCTAAGGGTGGACCACCCAAGTGCGAGTGGAACGAGGTGGGCTCGGTCTACTACCATGAGTACATCGACACGTATACCGACTCAGTCATCAGCCATGTTGATGTCAAGGCGATCAAGGAAGCAGAGCTGTCAGTTGCACTGGACTTGGGAAATGGGGCAGCCATGTTAACCGCCCCAGTCGTTGCCAGCAAGCTGGGATGCAAACTATACACCATCAACACAGAGATCGACGGATCTTTCCCAGGAAGGGGAAGCGAGCCAACGCCAGACAACCTCGTGGACCTGAAGGAACTCATCAAGGCAACGGGGTCCGACCTGGGGATCGGTTACGACGGCGATGGCGATAGATCCATCATCATCGATGAGAACGCGGAGGCCGTGTGGGGTGACAAGACCCTGAGCCTCGTGGCGCAGGAGTTCATGAAGACCCACCCCGGCGAGACCCTAGTAACCGCCATAAGCAGTTCACCGAGTATCGAGGGCGTCGTCTCAAAGTACGGTGGCAAGGTCCACTGGACAAAGGTGGGCAGCGTCCTTGTGAGCAGAGCCATGGTAGAGAACGGGTACAGGATCGGAGGAGAGGAGAACGGCGGCATCATGTACGGACCCCACCTTGAGGTTAGGGACGGGTCCATGGTGCTCGCGTTGATGCTTCACTACATAGCCACCAGAAAGATGCCCCTGTCCGAGCTCATCGCCGAGCAGCCAAACTTGTTCAAGGACAAGGACAAGACCCCGTGCCCTAACCACCTGAAAGAAGAGGTGCTTGAAAGGCTTGTGAC
>JAUWLH010000193.1 GCA_030613835.1 Candidatus Bathyarchaeota archaeon
GTTCGAGCTCATCCATAGAATGCTTATTCTCAGGCAGCTTGAGGAGTCTGGCATCGTGGTGAACCCCGTTGATTCCATGCTCAACTACAGCAAGGAGCACCTTTCCCTTCAGCTAAAAAAGCTGGGTCTGCCCCACCCTGAGACCATGATAACGGAGAATGTGGAAGGGGCCATGAGGTTCGCTGAGAAGCTTTTGAATGACGGGAGGGAGGTGGTCTTGAAGCCTATCTGCCTCAGCAGGGGTACGGGTGTGACCAAGCTCAGCACGATCAGGAGCAAGGAGGACCTCCTCCAGTACCTTGTCTGGTATACTCGTAACTTTAGCCAGGGGGTATTCTACTTGCAGGAGTTCATTCCCAACAAGGGATATGATATCAGGTGCTTCGTTATCGACGGAGAGGTTGTTGGCAGGGAGATGAGGAGTAACCCTGATGATTTCAGGTATAATGTTGCTGCAGGGGCGACGGCGGAGCCTTTTGACGACGACGTGTATGACGAGCTCTCTATCAAGGTGGCTGAGTCGGTGGGGCTGAAGATCACCGGGCTTGACATTCTGCCTAGCGAGGACGGTGAGCCTATAGTAATAGAGGCAAACTGCTATCCGGGGTACAAGGCGCTGATGGATACCACTGGTATACAGATACATGAGCTGATAGTGGACTATTTTTCAAAAATACTTCAAGTATAGAGACTGATGATATACAACTGTTTTCTTCAAAGGAAAATAGGTTAGTAAAGGCTAATGAGGTCTAACTTCACGTATAAGCAAGAATATTTCATTGATTTGATAATGAATATTCAGCTTTGGAAAGTAGTATTATTGCTTCTTCGATATGTGTAATCCTTTCAAATTGTTTCTTTTTCTCTTCACCTAGCTGTTTTCGTTGATTTTGGATCATTTTTTGCACCGATTCAGGCGCAGGACCCCCGGTCGCTTTTCTTCTCTTAACGTTTAAAATCGGGTCTATAGCTTGTTTGAGTAAATCGTTTGTGATTGTAAGAGGTTGTTTAAGAACTTGTTCAGCTGCATGAGTGATCATCTCTGATGTGATATCCTCGGCTTTTTTACCCTCTTTCAGTGCTTCTATGGTTACATATACTATGATGTCATGGGCTTGACGGAAAGACAAATTATGGATCCTTACTAAAGAATCAGCGAGATCGGTCATGGTGGAGAATCCCTCTCTTAGGCTCTGTCTCATGTTATCCTTCAATGGTACTAATGTCTGAACTACTCCAGACATCACATTTGTACTTCCTACTACAGTGTCTATGATCACTGGCTCTAACATTGTCCTATCAACAATGTTAGTATATGAGGTCCCCTTCATAGAGGTGAAAACAGAAACCATTGCTCCGATGCACTCGGCGGTGTAACTTTTTACCTTTTCCAGTATCAATGGGTTCTTTTTCTGGGGCATAATACTACTTGTTCCAGCATACGCTTCATTCAAGTCAATGAGTTTGAACTCGTCTGAAGACCAGATCTGAAGGTCCTCTGCTAACCTGCTCAGATTAGACATGTGAATGGCGAGAGCTGCTGATAACTCCATATAATAGTCTATAGTTGCGACACCATCGTGACTATTCACCAAGAGACCATCAAAACCTAGAAGTTCCATGGTTCGATACCTATTTACTGGCCATCCTGTGCCTGCAAAGGCTGCAGAACCAAGTGGACTGATATTCGTTCTTTTGTAAATATCTTCAAGTCGATGCACCGATCGGCCTGCAGCCTCGACGTGCCCCATGAGATAATGGGCTAATGATATAGGTTGAGCCTGCCTCCAATGGGTATACCCAGGCATTATTGTGTCAAGGTTCACTTCAGCGGATAACAAAAGTTTCTCTCTAAACTCGATGATGGATTCAATTACTCGATTAATCTGGTCCCTGTAATAGATTCTTCTCTGGGTATGGCCTAAATCGTTTCGACTTCTGCCAATATGCATTTTTCCGCCAATATCTCCTATTTCGTTGATTAGAGCGGTTTCAGTAGACATATATTCAACAAGTTTAGGGTTATTTTCTGCATACTGTTCAACCATTTTTATGCCTTTTATAATCTGGTTAGCATCTTCTTTTGAGATGATTTCTTCCTCTGCAAGCATCAATGTATGGGCTCGGTGGATAAGGATCTGTCCATAATAAGAAGCATTTTCAAAGGAGTGGGGATTAGACCTCCATTGGTTTAATTCAACTATGGAGGAAGCACTAGATTTACTTGCTCTTCCAAATCGTTCCCAGTCCTCAGATTTAGGATTAACCATTAGAATTCAATGAATAGAATATGAATGCAATTATTAAAACCATTTTTCCTAGTTTTTAGCAACGCGTTTGCGTGCGTTAATTATGGATTAGACTCAGGATATATCGTACAGTTATGAATCAATACACAAGCAAAGTCGACTCCCGTGAATAGATAATATTAAACCCTCCCCTACATCGGAATACATAGAATCATTATGGTGTTTTGCAGCAATTGCGGAGCAGATATAGAGGAACACCAAAAGTTCTGTCCAGAGTGTGGGACAAAAGTCGAGAAAGCAGAACAACCGTCGACCTCACCACCATCCCCACCAGAGGATCCAGAAATCGAGACGACAGATTCGGCGATACCACCGCCCCCACCGCCAGTGGATAGCCAGAGCGACATCCCTCCACCAAAGCAGGGAGTGCTTGAGAGGCTGGACATCGACCAGGAGGACATCGAAGAGGTCGCTGAGAAGGCAAAGAAGGGTCTAGGAAGGCTTGGTAGACTAGCGAGGAAAGGCCTTGAGAAGGGAGCAGAGCTAGCCACCCATGGAATCGAGGCAGCCAAGGACACTATAGAGGAGCGGAGGGCTGCGTCAGAGGCCAAACCAGCTCCTACCCATGCGCCTGCACCAGCAGGGGGTGTTAAGTTCTGCCCAAACTGCGGTCAATCTGTGTCAGGTCCTGGAAAGTTCTGTAACCACTGTGGCCAGAAACTGGAGTAGCCCCCCTCCTACCCTTTTTTCATGTATTTTCTTTGGTAGTAATAGTTGGCTTGCAGCATGATGTACTGTAATGACGCGGTTATGATCATGGAGAATTGTTCCACGTAGAACAGCAGCAGGTTCATGGCCACCAATGATACGATCAGTGACAACGATGCAAGTTGGGTGGACCAGTTTTTTCGCTCAGTTAGTAAAAGCAAGGAACTGATCGATAGAAGCGCCCCCAAGCTCCCGTCCAGCACCACAAGGACTAGGGCCCATATTTTCATATCGATACCCATCTCTGGGAAACCACTCGCGATGCTCCCGAGGAAAGCCGCCCTCTCTAGGGAGTTAAACGCCACAATCGCGAACCTAGTAAATCGCGTAAAGCTGGGGAGACCCAAGAGGGCAAATCCTAGAATAAGAACAACCCTCATACGGATCTCTGTGAGATACTTAACTTCGAATTGGCTCCAGAGGTTTATGATCCTATCGAATAGGTTTGACTCGTCAGCTACCTGGACCAGGGCATCACTGTCCACGAAATCATTTAGCTCGATGGCTAACCTCTTGTAGTTTGAGTCCTCAGTTCTCGATATTATACTCTCTAGCCGTCGGTTAAGCTCGGAGTGTTCCTCGGGCTCCAAGTCGTGGTCAAGCACCTCCTGAAGAATCTCCATGACCGTGTAGAGCTCGCCGCGGACATTGGCCTCAGGCTGGTTCTTGATCCTGAAGTAGATGAGGAC
>JAUWLH010000292.1 GCA_030613835.1 Candidatus Bathyarchaeota archaeon
GAGCCAGTTTCGCGTAGACGCTTTCCGCTACCTCGCAACCCATTCCCTCCAGTAGGGGGATCAATCCTCCCTCCTCCATTGTCTTTGGTCCCTCGTCTGCCTCTGTCCTGCCGAGGTGACCGCTGTAAGTCAGCTTGGGCAGCCCCACCCTTATCTTACTCATAGAATCAACGTACCCTCTGGGCTTTTTAGGCATAAAAGATGTGCTGGGAAAAATTGGGTGAAGATTAATATCTTCTACTGCGACCGCGGTCGTATGGCCCTCGGTTCTCGTACTCGACCTGTTGGGCCGAAACGTTGTTCTCAAGGTCGACCTCGTCGAAGGGAGCCTCCTCCAGTACGGTGAAGTTTCCGTACCTGCCCAGGTTTAGCCTCATGCTGCCTCGGAACACGTTGACGTAGGCGTTGTCCAGCTTGAGGATCATGTCCTCCTCAATCTGGCTGATGTTGTCATCCCAAAGCGTCAGGTAGACGCTGCCTGAATCGTCGGCGATGAGCGCCTCACATACCTGGTGGGAGCTGTTATCTTTCCTGGAGGTGACCTCCCTGACCTCACCGATGCTTATGACCTTAGCGACCGTGTAAACCTTCCTCGAAAAGCTCTTCAAGTCCCCGATCTTCATCTGGGGTTCTTCTTCATAATCTGACATTGCTATAACCTTTAATTGGTCTAAACTTGTTGAGACTCTTAGGGCGTAAAAAGATTCCCATCCCCTTGAGATATGTTTAAACCATCCCCAAGGGTAGGGAAAAAGCAACACTGGTGAATAGGTATGCCGCACAACTACAGGATAACGGGCTCGGGGCTCAACGTAACCATCACTGGAGCCAGGGATGCATCCGTCAAGGATATCAATGAGATCCTCAGGGGGCTTGACCGGCTTGTGGATGGTATCCTGTACCAGCTCTTCGACGCTGAGAAGATAGCTGGGCCGAATCACATCTATTATGCGGTCGCAAACGCCGATTACGCCATGAGGAACGGCCTCAACATCAGCAACAACCTGAACGTGGAGACCCTGCTGTACGTTGCCTGCGAGAACCAGATCAACAAGGCGATCAGGCTTCTCGGGGTATCAAAGAAAACAGGGACCGTGGCGGTAGCCGTGTTCTCCGAGAAAGTCGAGAACAGGCTTTCTGAGGCCATCGCAGCGAACCTTGGCACCGTTGATGATTCAGTTCTTGATATCACCCCTAAGAAGTATGAATCCCTCAAAGAACTCTACAATATCACAGAAACCGCCATCGAAACCGTCGGCTCCGATAGAACCACGGCCCTTACAAGCCTGATAGCCGAGAAAGGGGCCCTACTTAGCCTTCGTCGATAACGCGTACCTTTCTTTCTGGACGTTCAGCATGCCCTCGGGTGGCATCACCGATACCCCAGTCATCTTACCCATGACCTCGATTAGAATCACCCAGTCGGGGTTTTTTAGATCCACGTCCCTCTCAATAACCGCGGCTACTGGCTCGATGATCTCAAGACTGCGGATCTCGGTCTCCCTCTTCTCAAGGGTGATCCTGAACTTTTGGCCCTCCTCGATGACGCCCGCCTGCCTCTGGACCTCCTCCACGATGGCCTCAATCTCCGTGGGCACCCTTGCTACGATAGGGAAGACCCTGAACAGCTTGTCATACCTTTTGACCTCGGACTCCATGTGCTCCCTAAGCTTAATGATCGCATCGATGGGGTCTAGAGTCGTCTCGGCCATCACTATGCCCTTGATCCTTGACCTGCTCACCTTAGGTTCGGGGTCACCGATGGCCCTCAGGTTCATCCATAGCTGGCTACTAGCCGCGCTCATGGTGATCTTCTCCGTGGTGGCCAGTATGTTATAGTCCATTACGCCACCTATACGCCTTGAAGCCTTTTTATATTGCGTGGATTATGAGCCAGTGATAACTTTGAAGGTCGGCTCGCGATGCGGATACTGCCTCCTCCACAGGGGCTACAATATGATCAGGCTCAGCACCGATGACGAGGAGAAACGTTTCGAGGCAATGGATGCCCTGCTGGAACTCATGGGCAACGATTTCGGCCCCGACACCATCCCATCGGTTCTTGGAAACGAGAGGGGCAGGCTAATAGCGAGAATCACAGGCTGCCAGGACCCATACAAGGAGCGCAAGGTCAAGGAGAACAAGCTGGCGCTATCAATCCTGCCCGAGATGGAGATGAGACTCGACGAATCCAAGCCAAGCGATAAACTCAGGACCGCCACAAAGATCGCATGCCTCGGTAACGTCATCGACTACGATATTCCCGGGAACAACGCGGACTTGGAGGACGCCCTAGAGTTTCTCGATAGCCCTCTGTACATCGACGACACCGACGAGTTGAAATCTATGATCGGGGAAGACACGGATCTGCTCTTCCTCACCGATAACGCAGGGGAGGTCGCCCTCGACACCCTTCTAGTCAAGGAGCGCAGGAGGCTAGGTGCTCATGTGACCGTGGCCGTCAAGAACGGGGCTCCAGCGCTTAACGACGCACTAATGGAGG
>JAUWLH010000265.1 GCA_030613835.1 Candidatus Bathyarchaeota archaeon
CTGGCTTAGGTTCAGGTTCTGGCTCTGGTTCCGGCTCAGGTTCGGACTCTGGCTCGGGTTCAGGTTCCGGCTCAGGTTCGGGCTCTATAACATATTGGGGGATGGTTACCTCCTGCGTCACCGAGTTACCCGCAAAGTCGGTAGCATCCACCTTGACTGTGACATCGCCCTCACCGAGGATTGTTATATTATAGGATTCTGTTGGGTAGCTGATGGTCCACTCGTCCGGCGTTAGGACTGGATTCAGATCGGTTGGGATTTCAACCCAAGCGCCTCCATCGCGGCTGTATGATATCTGGACCGATTCCACGCCCCAGCCCGCGTCGGAGACCTCAATGGCCCCGGTCACTTCATCGCCCTCCTCGTAGGATTCGGGGAACTGGATGGTGATCTCTGGGTCAGTGGAGTCCTCCCCTGTAGCGAGAACTGTCTTGACCATAGTTGACGGAGGTACATCGTAATACGTCGTGAACCTGTGGCCCTCATCGGTGGTGACGACATCATAGCTCACGGGCTCATCCATATAGAATGAGTAATCCATCGAGTCAACGCTGTCGTCAACTGTGAACACCAGCCTAGCATTGTCAAGGATCATCTCTAGCTTGTTGTCGATGTACGCAGAGACCGCGATCTCGGAGCCGTCATTGGCCTTCTTGTACAGGTACTCTATGTTCTCAAGGGGCACGGAGTTTGGTGGGCTGAACTTGTTTGCCTCACCGTACTCGTCGAGTGTTACCGATCCATCGGAGCCGACGGTAACGAACCTGTACCCGCGGTACTGGCCCGACCCGCCTCCGATGGTGGTGGTCGTGATGAAGTGGTTCTCGCCGTTGAGGATGTAGATCATGTCCCTGTGGACGTGGCCGCTCATGATGACCCTGACATCGTTCTCTTGGATCACCTTGAGGAGCTCCCGCGCGTTGTCCATGTTCTGGCTCCACGTAAAGTACATCAGTTCCTCCAGGTCCTCGATGTTCTCCCAGCTTCCCTCTACCTCGCCGCCCGTCACAGTTCCCCCATCGTCCTCGTACTCACTGCTGAGGAGGGGGTGGTGGTAAGCCATTATCTTGACCTTGTCAGTCTGATCTGAGAGGATCTTGTCTGCCCACGAGAGCTGCTCCATGGTGACGTATCCGCCTCCCCTGCTGTTAAGCGCGATGATGAAGAAGTCACCTATCGTAAGCGTGAAGTTGGTCTTGCCTCCGTACTGTTTGTAGTACCTGGCATTGTCCGTGTGGTCGTGGTTTCCAGGAAGCAGGAAGATGGGTTCCTGGCTGTTCATCATGGTGCCATGTAGGTTGCCCCAGGCCGCCCTGATGGTCTCGACGTCCACGATGTCCCCCGTGACCAGTATCAGGTCTGGATCCAGGAGGTTCTGCTCGTAGATGAACTGGGTGAAGTTGACCCCCCCGTAGGGCTGGTGAATGTCCGAGACATGGCAGATTATTAAGCTCTCGGGGATCCTGTCCATCACCCAGACGCTTTTCCTCTGAGTGTACGTCTTGCCATTGAAGGACAGGGTCAGGTCGTACAGCTCTGGGACGGCATCGGGGACGTTGAACATCAGCGTCCACTCCTTGTTACCGTACACGCTTGACGCCAGTGTGCATATGTACTCGTTTGCCTCGTCGCTGATGACAGCCTCCCATCCGCCCGCGGACTCACCTGCCGTAACTATGACAGTCAGGATGTTGTCAGTCACTGGGTCGGGCAGTGATGGAAGCGGATAGGTTATGGGATCGTTATATGGCTGGGCGGAGTACGCGAGGAGCGTACCTACTGGCAGCAAAATGAAAACGATAACGAGTGTCAGGATGGCTCGCTTGAGATTCATATTCAACAAGGAGATAGGAGCCAGAACGCGCTATAAAGTTTTCAAGTGGCGCTATTTCCCCTTCTCAGCGCCGCAGAGCTCCGGATAAGACTCGTGGAGCAGCAGCTGGGCGCTCTCCACTATCTTGGGACCCACCCCTTTGACCTCCTTCAGGGGCCCTAGGAGACGCTTTGTCTTGCCCGATGCGCTTGTCTTGACCTCTGCCTGTGCGAACTCCATGATAACCCTGTATGGTGTCTCGAAGGTGTTCAGCAGCTCCTCAGCTAGGGTGACGCCGATCTGGGGGAGCCCTGATAGCAGGTACTGTTGCTGCTGGTGCATGGGCAGGCTCCTGTTGACGCTCCTGAGCTGGATGGTGCGGTTCTCCTTGACTTGCTCCCTGTAGGCCATCCTGTGGAGGAGTATGGCGGTGCTCTGGGGGTCGTCAGTGGGGATTATATTGATCCCGTAGTCCAGGGCCAGGCTGCTGAGGGCACCGTAGATGCTGCTCTGCCTCATCCTGCTGCGCTTGAGGGCCTTCTTCATCTGGCCCTCCAGGATGATGACCGGCTTCTCGTATATTTCGGCCATGCCCCTGGCCTGGCTGAAGACCCTGCCGTCCTTCATGCTGCCTATGAAATCGCTGGCGTCCTTCCGTTCGACGCCCACCCTGTCGCTGACCACGTAATCGCATACGTCCAGGGGCTTGATCTTAACGTTGAAGCCGTTGAACTTGAAGTAGGTTATGATGTCTTTCCTCTTGGACGCCTCGTTGCTGTCCACGTAGATGTGCAGTTGCTCACTCATCGTCGGTTACCTCGAATGATAATTCCACTTTTCTCGCTACCTCTCCACCATTCAGGGTCTTGACGAAACCCAGCACAACGTTCTTCATGATCTCCCTGACAAAGTTCCCCATCGCTACTTCCATCCCGTTCACCTTTAGTGCTCCATCGGACCTGTAACCAACGCATTGACTCAGTTCTGCCTCTCCCGCCAG
>JAUWLH010000093.1 GCA_030613835.1 Candidatus Bathyarchaeota archaeon
ACCAGGAAGGCCACAAGGCTCGTCAGCCTCCTCCTGGCCGGTTCGCTTGCCCTCATCGCGTACTCCCCCAACGAGTGGATGATAGTCGTCCCTCTGGCCCTCTACGGGCTGTCCAACGGGTTCCTTGAGCCCATCCTCCTCAACTGGATAGCCATGAACAGTCCATCTGAGTCAAGGAGCTTCACCATGGGCATCTACGAGACGGTGTTCGGCTTGGGGATGATAGCCGGGCCCATGGCTGCGGGTCTCGTCACTAACAGCTACCCCGTTAGCGTGGTTTATATCCTACTGGCCGCGGCTAGCATGCTGATCCTGCCCCTGAGCATCGGCCTAGATTAGTGAAAATATATATTGAAGCCCTCGTACTGGTATTCTAGTCTGAAGTGAGGATTATGGGGTATAGTTTTGTTGGTCCCCAAGGGACCATCTAGGAAGAACCCGTGCAACACCAGAAGTCAGACCGCAGCGGACAACCTTTTAAAGAAACAAGATAGCCTGAGTAGCCATAAAATGGCTCAGGGTCCGCGTAACAAGCCAGGAGACAATGAACAATGAAAGTGCTATCACGGAAAATCAATTTCCTCGAGATGGAGGAGAAATGGCAGAGGACATGGGAAGAGGAGGGTATCCACAAGTACGACTGGGACGATAGGGATCGCCCGGTCTACAGCATCGATACTCCCCCTCCCTATCCAAGCGGTGACTTCCATATGGGCAACTTTTTGAACTGGACGTACTTTGATGTGCGGGCCAGGTACAAGCGAATGACGGGCCATAACGTGCTGTTCCCTCAGGGATGGGATTGCCACGGGCTGCCGACTGAGGTTGCGGTCGAGAAGGCTAAGGGCATCAGGAAGAGCGATGTTCCCCCTGATGTCTTCAGGAAGATGTGTGAGGAGTGGATCGAGCAGTATATCGGCATTATGAAGACCGCTATCATGCGCCTCGGTGCAAGTATCGATTGGACCACCGAGTACAGGACCATGGAGCCCGAGTTCATGAGGAAGATCCAACTTAGTTTCCTTATGCTTTACGAGAAAGATTACATCTACAAGGGGACCCATCCGATCAACTGGTGCCCCCGATGCGAGACGGCCATCGCTGACGCCGAGGTCGAGCACAAAAACAAGAATGGGCACATCTACACCATCCCGTTCGAGACAGAGACCGGTGAGGTGCTCATTGCAACAACGAGACCGGTATATCTGTCAGCCTGCGTAGCTCTAGGCGTGAACCCTGACGATGAGCGATACAAGCATCTCATAGGCGGGAAGGCCAAGGTGCCCATCGCAGGGCACGAGGTACCCATCATCGCCAACGAGGAGGTTGACCCAGAGTTCGGTACAGGCGCTATGATGATTTGTACCTACGGGGACAAGGCGGACGTTGTTGCTGTGGCCCGGTACAAGCTTCCAGTCATCGATCTATTGGACGGTAGAGGTCACTTGACGGAGGCTGGGGGAAAATACGCTGGTATGTACATACTTAAAGCACAGAAGACGATCATAGCCGATCTACGGGAGGCGGGGCTGATCCAGGAGGAGAAGCAGCTTAACCAGGAGGTTGGGCTCTGCTGGAGGTGCAGCACTGCCATCGAGATAGTTGCTGCCCAGCAGTGGTTCTTCAGGACCATCAGCCTAACCGAGAGGGTGGTTAAGACTGCACACGAGGTCACGTGGTACCCAGACTGGATGCGCCAGAGACTCCTTGACTGGGCCACAGGTCTGGATTGGGACTGGGTTCTATCAAGGCAGCGCGTGTTCGCGACTCCTGTTCCGGTATGGTACTGCAAGGACTGTGGCAAGATTAGGTTGGCGAAACCTGATGAGCTGCCAGTGGACCCGAGAGTGGTAACAATCAACGATACATGTGAGTGTGGAGGAAACGAGTTCGTCCCCGACGGCGACGTGATGGACACTTGGTTCGACAGCAGTATGACCTGTGCAATTCACGCTGGATGGCCAGATAGGGAAGGCTGGGAGCGCCAGTTCCCCGCTACAGTTCACCCAAGCGGCCAGGACATCATCAGGACCTGGGCCTATTACCTCATGGTGAGGGGGTTAGCACTGTTCGATTCCACTCCATACGAGAGCGTACTCATCAACGGCATGGTGCTCGGAGCGGACGGCAGGAAGATGAGCAAGAGCCTGGGCAACTTCGTCTCGACACCCGAGGTATACGAGAAGTACGGGGCAGACGCGCCACGCCAATGGGCCACATCGGGTGGCTCAACCGGCACCGACATCCCATTCAGGTGGGAGGACGTGGAGTACGGCTGGAGGTTCCAGCGTAAACTGTGGAACGCGTGCAGGTTCGCCGGTATGAGACTTGAGGACTATGATGGGGCCGATGCAGAGCCCCAGCTCCTAGACAGGTGGATCATGACCAAGCTGCAGAAGACCATCAAGAGGGTCACGGAGGCTATGGAGGACTGTGATTTCATGAACGCGACTGAGGCTGCTAGGAACTTTATCTGGCACGTCTTCTGCGACCACTATCTGGAGGCGGCGAAGACTCGTCTTTACGGTGAGGGGGACCCGAAGACTGCAGCCCAGTGGACAATGTATCACACGATCAGGGACATGCTAAAGCTCATGGCGCCGGTTATCCCGCACATTACCGAGGAGATCTACAGGACCATGTATGACCCCGACAGCAGCATCAACGTGAGCGAGTGGACCAAGTATGACGAGTCCCTTGTTGACGAGGAGGCAGAACGCATCGGCGACATGGTCATCGAGACCATCAGCAGCGCCAGGACCGAGAAGAACCGGAAGGGCGTCAGCCTTAATAAGCCCGTCAAGAAACTCACCATTTACGCGGGGGAGCACGCCGACGACCTGAAGCGGGGAGCCCAGGACATATTGGACACACTGAAGGTGGAGTCCCTTGAAGTCTTGGCTGGCGAGGGCGGCGAGGCAAAGGTGGAGTCGTACGAGTCCATCGGCTTCACTATGGAGCTCGTCGAGGAATCCTAAACCCTTTCTACTCTCATCCCATATTTCTATCTGATACACATGCCAGAGGAAATGGTGTCGCTATCTGAGGCGGCGAACGAGGTTAAAGTCACAACACAAAGGCTTGCATTGCTTCACTTAGCTTTCAGCAGGACGATTGTTGACAAGCTGGGTTGGGAGGACGGGAAGCAGCTGATACTTGACAGCATCAAGCAGTACGGCGGGTACGTGGCAGAACGCACAAAGCAGGGGCACCAGGGGCTGCCCAAGTACGGTTTCTGGGAGAAGCGGGAGGGCAAGCCGGATCTGTGCGAGCTGGGCAAGGTGATGCTTGAGATGGGCGAGCCCGAGCTGGGGGTCATGTACTGCCTGATAGACCCAGCGAAGACCATGGCGGCGGATATCACGAGCAAGCTCATCCACACGAGGTGCATGGTTCTGGGGCACGATGAGTGCCAGTTTTTGACGGTGGAGACCTCGGAGAAAGACAGAGATGATTTCAAGGATGGAAAGGATTGGGCTCACGTTGACCCGATTATCGATGAGTTTATCGACAAGAAAGAGTAGTGCTACTGGGTCCTGTACTTTGTGACGGCGGCGATGCCTCCGAAACTGCGGAGGAGCATCTCGCCTTCCTCGATGTGGGTAGATATTATCTCGATCCTCGCGTTTGCAGACTCGGCCAGCTTGACTAGTACCTCGATTAGGTCCTCTTTTTCGATTATCTCGTAGTTGCCGTTGCCGCATTTTAGGCACTTCATGCCCTTAACCTTCTTCTCGTACGCCTCGAACTCGTCCATGTCCGCGATCTGGTGCTCCTTGAAGCCACAGCTCCTACACTCCAGTGTGACGTACCATCGCCTGATGGCGTCCGAGACAAGGAGGACATATACGTTGGAGTTCTTGAGCTGCTGGATGACCTCCTGCTCGCCATAGGTGGATAGGCCGTCGTCCTCGCCCAGGTGCCTGAGGAACTCTTGTACCTCCTTCCTCTCTTGGGTGTACCTGACCTGCTGTAGGAAGCCCCTGGACCTGTTGACGAGCTCCTTGACGCCCTCGTGGCCCGTGTACCCGGTGTCCACTGTGGTGAGTATCTTCTCTTTGATCACGTGGTGGAGGTAGTTGCCGTCTAGGAACTTTTCCTTGGTGGGCCCCGGCCCCCCCACGATGATGCCCTTGAGGTTGGGGACGTTGAGGAAATACTCTGTCATCATGCCTCCGACCCTCTTGTAGTACTCGTTTAGGTGCATCTGTCTTAGCCGCTCGTAACGTCTGGCCGACTGGCCCCCGGCGCGTGTCTTGCCCGCGACGCCCGATGAGATGTCCCTGATGATGTCGGCACGCTGCCCCTTGAGCATGGCGAATGTGGCGTCCTTGGCGTCGATGACCAGTATCCCGTAGCTGTCCTCATGTTCCAGGATCTCCCAGAGGGGGTCCAGAAGGAACCTATGCTCGCACCTGTAGTAGTAGATGCCGATGGGTTCGGGAGGTAGCAGTGTGAATGTCTCCATCTCTCCGACGCCCAGCTGTTCACTGGCGATGGTACCGGCGAATATGGCGAGGCCTGTTGGGGGCACCGTCTTGAAAAGCTTGAGTTTCTCCATGGCCTTTGTGAGGGCATTCTGGACGTTCTTCTTGGTAGTCTTTGACTTTATGTTGACCGCCGTGCCGTACTCGTTGCGGAGGTCCTGCATGACGTCGTGGATCTGTTTTGTGGGCGGTATGTATACGGTGACCAGCTCTGTGCCTCGGCCCTCTAGCTTTTCTATTTTTTCCAGCATCCGCTGGAACCTGAAGCGTTCTAACATGGGATTACCTGATGACATGGCTGTTCACTGAGCGGTCTTTGATACTTTGGGATGGTATTTGAAGGTTGTCAAATCGGGTTGATTCTTGTTCCTGCCACTTGGTCTAAGTAAAAATATTATTTTATGGTGGAACCCGAGTGGCAGCCGTGGACGGCTCTGGTTATCTCCTCTGGGTCGGTACCGTCGATGATGGCAACGGGTATTCTGATCTTCTTTGACAGCTTGACGGCGGCGAGATCGAAGAGCCCGTACTCGCCTGGTGCCTGGCGTGTGTTCTCCTTGATGATGGCCTCAAGCTCCTCGAAGGTGAGTTCCTCCAGTTTCCTTGCGTCATCATGGGTGTTGGGGTTCTTGTCGTAGACGCCGTCGATGTCGGTTGCGTTAATGATGAGGTCTGCTCCCATGGCCTCGGCGAACTGGACTGGTCGGTAATCGGGGCGGGTGCCAGGCGTGGGTCCGCCTCCGATCCAGACCTTGCCGGGCTGCCTCCCGTTGAACCCCATTGACGGGGTTTCATACACGGTGGGTTGCTCGGCTACGTCGCCTAGGGCGGCCATAAACAGGAGGGCGTTGATGTGGCTGGACTTGATGCCAAGGTAGTCCAGAACCTGGGGGGACGCGTTGTAGGTCTTGGCGATGTCGATGAAGTAGCGGGCGGGCTTGCCTCCTCCGCATACCACCATGAGCTGGTGGCCGTCCCGGTGTAGCCCCCTGATGACCTCCGCGTACAGGCTGTACTTGGCGGGATCGAGTTTGATGTATTGGTCCTCGCTCTTGCCTGTGAGTAGGCTCCCACCGAGGCTGATGGCTACCTTCATGGTTGGAATGGATAGTCTTGGCGTTATAGTTTTTGTGGGAATGGTTTTAAAGGAGACGGACAGGTTTATGAGACTGGATGCGGGGGTTCCCGAGAGGCCAAAGGGGTGGGGCTCAAGATCCTATAGCTAAGGCTTTCGAGGGTTCGAATCCCTCCCCCCGCACCTTTTACTAAAAGTAACAGTAATGTAATGTGAGGGTAAAATTATGATTCTCACCCAAACGTTAATGGCAGGCGAGGGAGTCGAGGTGTCTCTGGAACTCCCTCAGCAGGTCTTGCTGGGTGACAAACTCGGGAAGAGTTACATAGTTGACTATGTAGACCCGGCCGCCCTCGTCACAATACCAGCAACCTACTATGCCCGTCATTAAAACTCCATGTTCTGTAACATTGAAACGCTGATACACCATCTCGTGTCCACCCTTCACCGAGACAACCAGTGATCCCCTGTCGTTCACCTCTATCCCACCACTCTCCACCCACACGATTAACTCATCCAGAACAGCAACCAGCTCAGGGGAGGACACAACTGTATCCCACATCACGTTGACAATCTCAAGAGGGTATTCGAACCGAAACTGAACCAAACCCGAGACCTC
>JAUWLH010000036.1 GCA_030613835.1 Candidatus Bathyarchaeota archaeon
TACCACGTTCACTGAGGTAGTGATGCCAGAGAATCCTCGCTGCGACTGACCTCCAAGGCCGCCAGCCATCGGCAATTATCGCCGCCTCATCGTTGCTTGGAACATTCTCCAGCTCTTTAACCTCCCTCATAGCCGATAGGAGGGCCAGGTCGCCCCTCGGCCAAACATCTGGGCGTCCTAGGGCCATCAATAGATAGATTCCGGCGGTCCATGGGCCTATCCCTGTGAGCGAAGTGAGGACACTCATGACTTCCTCATCATCGAGGCGTTGCAATCCATCTAAATCAAGGGACCCGCATCGGATCTCCTCTGCTAATATCCTGACGTACCTCGTCTTTTGATGGCTGAATCCAACGGCTTTCAACTCATCATCACTGAGACGGAGGAGGCCCTCTGGCGTCAATGGGTTAACCTTTGCCAGGAGCTTGTCATAAGTGGCCTGCGCCGAGGCGAGCGAGACCTGCTGTTCCAGTATTATCTTGAGAAGGGATGGGAAACTTGGGTCCCTGTCCCAGAGTGGGGGTAGTCCATAACGATCCACGACCCTCCTAAGATGGGGGTCAGATTCGATCAATGCCTTAACACCGATCAACAGTGACTTGTCATCAAGCACCAGAGTTCTTCTCCGATACCAGTATGATCAAACCGCCCAGTAACAGTTCTTCTATTTCCGCGAAACCGAATACGCACGTGACCATCGTCAATAACTTATCGTTTGTGGGCAGAAGCTTGAATGTGTCAAATAGTATGCTCCAGGGGTTGTTGGAGCGACTTCCACCCGCCACAGCCCCGATCAGTGGGACCATTAGTCGCATATACGCACTCATTCCACCTCTGAGGATGAAGCTATCAGGCTTCCCGATGTCGATCAGGAGGAATTTCCCTCCTTCATCAAGCACCCTGTGGGCCTCGCTGAACGAGGTCTTCTTGTCTAACGAGTCCCTCAGCGCGTAAGCCGCGGTTATGAAACCGATTGCCTCGGTCCTGAAGGGTAGGGCCTCGAAGATTCCCCTGACATAGTGGTGGTTGAGTCCCCTGTTTCTCTCCCTCGCTCTTGAATGCATCTTGTCCGAGAAATCGAGGCACACCAGTTGTCCATCGATGTGCTCCTGGATCATAGAGGAGTAGTTACCTGGCCCAGAACCCAACTCAAGGGCTACCCCATGAAGGGGTGAGGTTTTCTCCAGGCCCTTCACCCTGGCCTTGTCGTCTTGGTAGAAGCTGATGAGGTGGTTGACCCGCTCGTAGTCATCGATGATTGAGTCAAGTGCCTCGATTACCTCCTCCCAGATCATGATTGTTCCCAACCTGAGCACGCGCATGTAGGATATATGGTTATCCAGCGGTCGCATGTGTTTAATATACCAAAAAACCAACGGGTAACGTTGATTGTATGAAGAAGGCAGTAATGGTTTGGGGTGGCTGGGACGGCCACGAGCCGAAACAGTGCGTGGACATATTCGAACCCTGGTTAAAATCAAAGGGCTACGACGTACTTGTCTCGGATAACCTTGAGACGTTCGCTGACGGGGAACTCATGAAGAGTATGAACCTCATCGTCCCAGTCTATACACAAGGAAAGATCACCAAAGAGCAGGAGACCGGCCTACTTGAAGCGGTTAAGGACGGCGTCGGTATCGCCGGCTGGCACGGCGGGATGGGGGACAGCTTCAGGTGGAGCGTCAATTACCAGTTCATGGTGGGGGGCCAGTGGGTGGCCCACCCGGGAAACATCTACGATTACGAGGTAAACGTAGCGAAACCGGGTGACCCGGTGATGGAAGGCATTGGCACATTCAAGGTTCACAGCGAGCAGTACTACATGCAAGTTGACCCCAATGTCGAGGTCCTAGCGACCACCACCTTCAGCGGGGAGCACGCACCGTGGATCGAGGGAACAGTGATGCCCGTTGTCTGGAAGACCAAGTACGGCAATGGTAGGGTCTTCTTCTCGTCACTGGGACATGTCGCCAAAGAGTTTGATGTGCCCGAGGTCAAGAAGATAGTCCAGCGGGGCATGCTCTGGGCTTCAACGTGAGGAGAATTGGATGAAGCCGGTTAAAGTTGGGCTGGTCGGCAGCGGCTTCATAAGCGGTATCTACCTTGAGAACAGCAAGGTCTTCAAGAGCTTCGATGTGGTCGCGTGTGCGGACCTCTTGATTGAGAGGGCCCAGGGACGCTCGGAGAAGTATGGGATACCTAAGGCGTGTTCAACTGAGGAGATAATGGTGGACCCCGAGATCGAGATAGTGCTCAACCTCACAACCCCTGATGGGCACCACAAGGTGGCGAAACAGGCCATCGAGGCAGGTAAATCCGTGTACAACGAGAAGCCACTGTCTATTGATCTCGCTGACGGGAAGGAGCTGGTCGATTTGGCCAGGGAGAACAAGGTCCTCGTCGGTGGGGCACCGGACACGTTCCTTGGCGGGGGTATACAGACATGCAGGAAGATCATAGACGATGGGTGGATAGGGAAGCCGGTGGCGGTCACGGCGTTCATGACCTGCCCAGGACATGAGAGCTGGCACCCGGATCCCGAGTTCTACTACAAGAAGGGCGGGGGACCCATGTTCGATATGGGGCCATATTACCTCACGACCCTCGTGAACCTGGTTGGACCCATTAGGCAGGTGAAGGCATCGACTAAGATCACCTTCGATGAACGGACCATCACAAGTGAGCCCAGGAACGGGACCAAGATAAAAGTAGATGTGCCAACCCACGTCGCCGGGATAATGGATTTCCATAACCAGGCAACCGGAGTAATCATTACGAGCTTTGATGTTTGGAGCGCACAGCTGCCCCGTATCGAGGTGTACGGGACACACGGCTCGCTGAGCGTCCCTGACCCCAACACGTTCGGCGGGCCTGTTCAGGTGTACCTGCCTGATGACAAGGAGTGGAAGGATGTACACTTGACCCATGGGTACACGTTCAACAGTAGGGGATTAGGCGTCGCTGATATGGCTTATGCGTTGAGGTCTGGTCGTCCACATAGAGCGAACGGTGACCTGACTTACCATGTGCTAGAGGCTATGCATGCCTTCCACGAGGCATCTGACAGCGAGAGGACAGTGAAAATGTTGAGCACGGTCGAGAGGCCAGCTCCTCTCCCCTTAGGGCTTCTCAAGGGGTCACTGGACCCTTAGCCTACCTTCTCTTTATACTCTTGATGGCTCCCTCGCCCTGTTTCAGGTCGAACGCAGCCCAATATCATCTACGTGCGCGCCTCGGAGAATGAGTGGAGAGTAGATATTTTATCTCCAAATAACACGTTCAAGGCAAGGAGGATATTCATGAGGATACTTGTCATGGGGGGAGCTGGAAGACTCGGTTACTCCGTATCTAGGCAGTTGGTGGAGAATGGGTATACGGTACGTGTTTTTGACCTCCCACACGTAGATTGGAGCCATGTAGAGCGACTAGGAGTCGAAGTCTTCAGGGGAGACATCACGGATCAGGGCAACGTATTGGGTGCCTGTGAAAATGTTGAGGCCGTGGTCCACCTCGCCGCCCTGCTACCCCCGAGGAGCGAGTCGTCCCATGAGTTAACCATGAAGGTCAACGTCAACGGGACCGAGAACATTCTCAACAGCATCACAGGGGACACCCCTATCGTCCTCACATCAAGCATCTCAACCTACGGGATAACGGTAGAAGCCCAGTCCCCAATCAAGGAGACAGCCCCCCAAAAGGCGCATAACAGCTACTCCGATAGCAAGATCAATGCAGAGAAGATTGTCGTGGACGCCGGCAACCCAACCAGCATCCTGAGGATCGCACCGATCAGCGTCGCCGACCTAGTGGAGCTCCCTGATATCATCCCGTATCGCGGTGACCAGAGGGTGGAGTTCATATTCCTCGATGACGTGGCCTGCGCCATTGTCAACAGCCTTGGGGCATGCGATGACAGGGAGATATACAATATAGCGGGTGGGAAGTCTTGGCAGTTAACAGGAAGAGAGTACATTGACAGGTTCTACGCTGCGCTGGGCGTCGAAGTTGAGCCCGAGTTCTCGGAAGAGTATACAACGGTGGACTGGTACAACACCGATAAGAGCACGCCGCTGGGTTACCAGAGGACAAGTTTTAACCAACTGGAAAGGAAGCTTGAGGTGATAGGTGAGGAGCTAGGACTGCGATGAGCGTACCGATGGAAAAGGCGTTGGAGAACCTCGATAACGTGATCAAGAAGATATCAGACGAGTCCGTGAGGGAGCGGCTCGGCGAGGCCAGAAAGATCATCTCTCAGAACAGGAAGAAGATATGGCTCAGGACCAAGACAGGAAAACCTATGGCGGAGGAGACACAGGCGATCACCGAGAAGATCGTAAGCGCTAGGGAGGGTTCCGAGGAGATGGAGCCAGTTCTATCCGAGCTTGAGGCACAGATGAGTAAGATCAGGGAAGAGAGCCGACGACGCAGCATGGTGGTCACCTGACAGTGCCGGGTTTTAAATACCAATTACAATAACTTAACACCAGTTTCTGGGGAATATACCGTGAAGAGTAAAGTTTACTTCATGGACGACCGGTACTCTGGCGCGCAGTCAAGCATCCCAGCTAAGGCTCAGCAGCTATTCGATGAGTCTGGACTATATGATTGCTTCGACGCGGGGGAAACGGTCGCCGTTAAATGCCATATGGGGGAGTGGAACAACTCCGCGTACCTCCGACCTATCCTGATCAGGGTGATCGTAGACAAGATAAAGGAACACGGAGGGAGGCCCTTCGTCACCGACACGACGACGGCGCCCTACTATTACTACGGGTCTAGGAGCACCGCTTCCCTGCACCTTGAGACTGCGGCCCGCAACGGGTTCACGCAGCAAAGCATGGGGTGCCCCATCATCATCAGTGACGGCCTGTACGGCACAGATGATGTCAAGATAGACATTCCTGATGGGCTAATCCTCAAGGAGGGCTACCTGGCCAAAGGGATAGCTGAGGCAGACTCCATGATCGTCATCAGTCACTTCAAGGGGCACGGCTCAGGTGTCTACGGGGGGAGCATAAAGAACATCGCCATTGGATGCAGCAGCAAGAGGGGTAAGTTCAACGTCCACATGTGCAACCACCCGACGGTTGGATGGAATACCTGGAAGTTCACCAGCGAGAACTGCATCGGGGAGGAGTGCCCGGATGCTGAGTTGTGCAACAACCTTTGCCCCGTTAACGCCCTCAAGATCAAGGAGAACCACGCCGAATACGACCCCGAGAAATGCATCGGTTGCTTCGGGCACCAGATGCCCCTTTACAGATGTGACCTCTGGGAGAAGGGAGAAAAGTTCGAGGACTGGCGCAACTATTTCCTCGTTGGCATGGGTGACGCCGCATCGGCTTACACCGAGCATATCGGCCGCGAGAAGATCGGTTACCTGAGCTATGCGCTGGACATCGCCCCGGCGTGTGACTGCGTACCTGGCTCGGATAGGCCGGTCATACCTAACCTGGGGGTGTTCGCCTCAAGGGACCTCGTGGCCATAGACATGGCGGGACTTGATATGTCAACGAAGGCAACTGGGATACCGGGCAGCGCAGCCGAGACCCACGGTGTCATGAACTCGGGGGACGAAAAATTCCCCGGGCGCGTCGGCATGCGCCAGTGGATAACCGCTAACGCCTGTGTTGCACACGGTTCTGGGAGCAAGGAGTACGAGCTGGTGGAGCCCGAGCTGAGGGAGGACGAGGCGTGGCTGGCGCACAAGAGTTTCAGCCCTGGGAGACCCTCGGGTTGGTATCTCAACAAGGTCATGGAGAAGGCCGGAGCCTGGACGCCATCGGGCGGGTTCAAGTACAGCAACGAGCCTAGACTGACCATCGAGGAGCTCAGCAAGAGGTAATTTAGATCACAAGGTATCTCAACGTGATACCGCCTCTATTTTTCTGATCCAGTTGGGTGAAGGAAGGAGTATGCCTTCAACGCAGCGCTTGTCCCCTGCCCCACGGCTATGGATATCTGCTTCTCCTTAATTACCGTGACATCTCCGGCCGCGAAAACCCCTGGAACCGATGTAGAACTGTCAAGGTCTACCATTATCTCATCTTGCTCGTTGAGATCGACGAAGCCCTTGGCTATATCACTGTTTGGTGTGAGCCCGATCTCGATGAATACGCCATCGAAATCTAGCTCAACTTCAACTCCGTCGCTGGTCTCAAGCGTTAGCCCCGTCAGTCTGGTGTCGCCGTGGAACTCCTTGACCTGGGATGAACGGTGGAGCGTTACCTTTTCGCTTGATAACACCTCGTCCATCAGCACCTTGTCCGCGGTAAACTCGTCCCTTCTGTGGATCAGGGTGATCCGTTCCGCGTATCCGAGGAGGTCCCGTACAGCGGTGAACGCCGAGTTGCCTCCTCCGACCACCTCCACGTTCTTGCTGCGGTAGAGGGGGGCGTCACATGTGGCGCAGAACCCGATGCCCTTTCCGATGAGTCCATCCTCGCCAGGCACGCCGAGCCGCGTGTACTCCATTCCAGTGCAGAGTATGATAGAGCGCCCTGAGTATCTAGCTCCTTCCTCGGTAACAACATCAAAACTGTCGTCCTGTTTCTCCAAGGACACGACCTTCGACCCAATATCCTGGGCAATCTGGTGTTGGTCCAACTGCCGCCTGAATATCTCGATCATGCCAATACCGTCTATCCCGCCAAGGCCCAGGTAGTTGTCGATCTTTGCCGTGTAAACCAGCTGGCCCCCGAAGGTATCAGATACCATGGCCACGTCTAGGCCCTTGCGGACTGCGTACACAGCTGCGCTGATCCCAGCTGGGCCACCACCTATGATTATGGTATCGTACATGTGGTCTTCCACCATGGAGACCGCCTTCTGACCCATGGCCTCCTTGATGCCGTCGTCCAGCTCCCTGTACTTTTCGGGGTCGGCGGTCCTAAGAACCTCCATGAATAGCTCGGGCAAGGAGACCGCCCCTTCAAGTACCCCTGTTTCGTTGATAATGGTCATTGGGACGCTGTTCACCTGATACCGCTGGGTAAGGTCATCATACTCCGAGACATCGAACGCCTCCGCCGTGATCATGGGGTTGAGATACGCCATCACGTGGGCAACCTGCACCATCTGGGGACAGTACGGGCACGTCAATGTGGTCATCACCTTGATAGTGACAGGCTTGCTGATAGATGCGATTAAGTCAGTCAGCTGTAGGCTGATGTTTGTCCCCGTTGATAGCAGCAAGATCGTTGATAGCAGTGACGAGAACTCATGCCCCGCCGTCAAACCGTAGAACCTGATTCCGTAATCAGTCTCATCCATGATTACAGTAGCTGGTGCCCTGTCGATCTGGTAGTTCATGACCTCGTCACCGTGGTGAACCATATCATAGACCTTGAGGCTCAGCTTGTCGCTGAACCCCGTGAGCTCCTTGAGCAGTTTTTCCTGTTCCGGGCAGGTCTGGCAGTTCTCTGCCTGTTTGAAGAACACGATCTGAACCGGTTTACCGAGACCTGAGAATATCTCCAGTATCTGTTTCTCGACGTCGGGTGGGAAGAGCGACATTGATTAACTATGGGAACGCTATTAGAAAAACTTGGGTATGCGCCACCTAATGGAGAGTTGGTGGGGGTATTTACTAAGCAATAATTTTACGATTAGCCATCCGCGCGTGCGAACACGGACAGGAAACAGAACTAGCCTGAATTTCATAAGCACCAATTACTGGCTAATGAATTTAATCGTTTAAAAAGTGAAATAATTAGAGGCCAGGAGATTGCATCCTGTGATATTTATGGTGGAGGCCCTTACCAGCCCGTGATATCATCGTACTCTTCTTCGAGCATCTTTTTATGATTGAGCTCCTCCATGGCGAAGGTGCGAAACATCTTGCCCCACTCAGTTCCCTCGAATTTTTTAGCAACCTGGATGTAGAAATCATAGGTTGTTTTCTCGCGTTGGGCTGCAAACTTTAGTATCTGGGGAAAATTGGCCTTTGGGTCAAGGGGCACATTCACAAGTTTGTCCGTGACCTTCAGGTCTGGCACGTTCTCGTCCAGGGTCCTGACCTCGATGCTGTCCGGGTTATCAAGCCCCTTCAGGAAGTGCTCCCTGTGGCGCTTCTCGTCCGCGGCCAGCTTCTTTAGCAGCCTACTGGCCCCCGGGTACTCTGATTGCTCGGCGTGCTCCATGTATAGGTTGTAGCCCTGTAGCTCCATCTCGGCCCCCATCTCAAGGACCTTCTTGACGGTCCAGTTCTTGATCTCCATGATAATCGATGAAACCTCGTTGAGAAGGAGATATAGGTTGACCTTGTGCAAGTGCCTATTAGCTGGGTTGATACTAGATCAGTTCTTTTAACTGGACAACTATCCCTCGGCCAGCCATGTACCAGTTTATCCTCCTCTTAAGCTCGTTGGTCGAGAGGATGCCCCTTATTCTTCGCCCCCAGGAACCGTAGAAATGGTTGTAGCACTTGTACAGCTCCTCCTGGACCTCCCTCCTGCTCAGTGTCTCTGTTCCCATCACGGCGTGGGCCATATCGTAGTGGAACAGGTTGTCGTCCTCGATCCACCCCATCTCCTTGGCTGAGTCGTAGATATCCGTGCCTGGGAATGGAGTGAGAGTCGTAAAGACAACGAAATCAGGGTCCAGATGATCAACGAAACGCCGGGTGTTCTCGATAGTCTCATGGGTATCCTTCCTGTCACCGATGATGAGCATCGCGTGAGTGAAGATATCATTTTTCTTGAGCAGACGAACAGCTTCGTAGGCATCGCTTGAATCGAGACCCTTTCGGTACCGTGCTAGTTGATCTGACAGGGGGCTTTCAACGCCCATCATCACCCACTGGAGTCCTGATCTTCTCATCTTAGGCAGCGTGTCCTTGATCCTAATGACGTCATCGCATCTCATCTGTACGAACCACATGAGATCATCACCGATATCCCGCTTCAACAACTCATCAGCCAGGTTTTCCGCTCTATCTCCAGGCCCAAAATTGTCATCCGTGAGCCATATGAAGCGACTCCCGAACTCTTTGTAGATGTACTCCATCTCATCCGCGATTCTGGAGGGTGACTTGACCCTCCATTCCCCACACCAGTGCCTCCACTGGGTGCAGAACGTGCATTTGTGAGGACAGCCACGCCCACCTTCACCCAGTGCATAAGGCGCTTCCCTGCCGCCCATGGCCGCGAAATGGTATGTGTGGACAATGTCCTTGACCAGATGGTATCCTGGGAAGGGAAGTGTATCTAGGTCCTCAATTAACGGCCTATCTGGGTTTTTTACTATGCTATCATTGTCTCGATAGGTCAGACCAGCTACATCACCCAGCGGCAGGTTTGATATCCTTCTTTTAATCAGCTCAGTGAAGGTGACTTCTCCTTCACCGCGGACTATCGCATCTATTTCCGGGTACTCCTCAAGACTTTCCTCTGATAAAAAAGAGAAATGTATTCCACCTGTCACTGTGAATATATCCGGGTCCGCTTTTTTCGCCGTCTGAAGCGTCCTAGCCACCTCGTACGTATTGCAGGTCGCTAGACTGCTTGAGGCAACAATGTCTGGTCTTGCATCCTCAATGTGCTTTCTCAGTTCACTCCAATCGAGCTTATGTGCGTTACAGTCAAGTACCTCAACCTCAACGTCTGGAAGCTCTCGCTCAACATATGCACCTAACTGTATTATCCCATAAGGTGGAGGCAGGTATTCTCCCATGATGAACCAGATATCCTTCGGAGGCTCGACCAAAAGTAGCTTCATAACATTAATTCTATTATCATTTGGACATAAAAGATAGAAGGCTTTGTGTTTACGTAATAATCTTTAATACCAGAACTTGGTTCTGTCTAATTGAGTTTAATGGTTTATTGCACTAAATGCGGGACCGAGAACTTGGACAACGCAGATATATGCGCGAACTGCGGGGCATCACTGGGTGATCGTCCCACAAGGTACAGAAGCAATGATCAAGACTTTGAGGAGATGTGCTTCGGTGGAAGAAGCAAAACGATGGCCCCCATTATCTTCGGGGCAATTATGATACTGGTTGGCTTGAGTTTCCTCCTTGAACGTACCTTTGCTTGGATAAATTTTGATAACCTCTGGCCTCTAATCATCATCGCAATAGGATTAATGGTAGTGTATAACGCAACGCAAAAACGGAAAAATCTTCTATAAATTCTCTATTAATCCAATTTTATATTCATAATTTACCTGAGCTGGGTCAACAACCACTCCATTAAATGTAACCTTAGTCAGCGCTTTACTCTCTCGCGCGACCCTGCATCTGCAACTTGCCAACTTGGTTATAATTACATTATTTTGACAAGACATAAGGATAAGATGGCTTCATATCAAAACAATAGAAAAAGACCTAATGCGTCACGTTACCCGTAACGGACACGCACATACTGCCCTATGGGGCGTAGTGACACCAGCGGAACGTTCAGTAGCGTTATTATGACTTTTCCATGCTACCTGTAATCCATTTGACGAAGCCCGCTGTGGCTAGTAGTCCAAAGAAGAACAATGCATACCCAAGCATAGGGTGTACATTAGGAACCGCTGCATCTGCTAATACCTGTAAAATCATTTGATCTTCACTCGTTCCTATAATGTCGGCATATAATAAATAAAACATTGTATCATTATCGCGCATCCAATTTCAAATGGACCAATTACAACATCCCCGCTCTTACCTTCGGGATGGAATTATCGGCTAAT
>JAUWLH010000283.1 GCA_030613835.1 Candidatus Bathyarchaeota archaeon
TCTTCAGGCAGACCATCAGGGAGGGGACCTTCGTGGTTGTCCTCAGCAGCGTCTTCGGCAGCGTCAACGGGGTGCTACTGAGCAACTTGGGCCCCAGCCTTGCCGCGATGCCTGGACTGATGATCATGTACCCTGCCCTCACCAACGCCCTCGGAAACGTGGGGAGCATCATCGGCTCCAAGACCACCACGGATATCGCCATGGGCTACTCCAAGAGCTTCAGCGAGGAGCTAAAGGAATCAGGCAAAAGGATAGTCCAGGTGGAGGTGCCCGCCGCGTTCATGCACGTTGTCTTCGGGGTTGTAGCTTTCATCCTGTCGAGGGGCCAGGGGGCGGCGTTGATGCCACTCATCATCGTGGCCCTATCAAGCAACCTCATGAGCTTCAGCATAATCACGGTGTTCGCCCTGTGGAGCGCCCACCTGGCCTTCGAGCGGGGCTTGAACCCGGATAACGTGGTGATACCCGCTATCACCAGCGTCTCGGATACCACGGCCCCGCTTGCTATAACCCCCGCTATCATGGTGGCGAAGATTCTTGGGTGCTAAATACCAGCGTAGGGGCTACGCTTGTAGGTGCCGATCACGACATTGACATCCATCTCGATAATCCCATCGATGTTCAGCTCGGTCTCAAGGAACTTATTGAGCTCATACAGGGATTAGACGCTCATCAGCGCCATGGAGTTTGTAAGGGAGCCGTTTCCTGTATAGGATATCTGAAAAAACAGATACCCTAACCTACTCTGACATATAACAAGTGGTCGTGGACTTGGTCCCTTGAATACCCCTGATATTGTTCATAACAAGGTCATTCAGGGAATCATAATTTGGGCAGTCGATGATACAGTAAACGTCATACGGTCCAGAGCTGAAGTGAGCCTCCTTCACTTCCTCTAAAGCCATGAGCTCGCCTACCAAGTTTTTCTCGACCATCGGGTCGCTCCTTATCAAGACGAGCGCCTTGATTCGTCCGTTAATATCCTCAGCCATCTAATCAAGAATTTTATTGGAACGAGTAAACTTAGGTTTTAGTACCAAGGAATTTGTTTTTCGTGTTGATCCCCCTGTTTTGATACGGGTTTTAATCGAATCATGGTACCTCACCGAAAAAACGTCGATTCTATATGAGATATTCACCATTATAATTTAACCCAATACAGCTCACCCAATTTACACGAACATGCCAAGAAAAAAAATCGGTTTGATCCAAGGTCTTTTGCTGGTTCGGATAACTCTTTAACCCCAATTACCAACTAGTGTTATCTTGTCCGAAGACAAACGCTGCAGGCACTGTGACCAGTTACTGGTAAAAGACGCTATTTTTTGCCAAAGCGGCGGCTTTAAGGGACAGGAATGGGCTCAGTCGCAAAGCGAAAAAGAGGACATGGTCCAACAATCATCCCTGGCAGGTGAGACTGTGAAGGCATTCATGGCCTTGGTTAGGAGGACCCCGCTTCAGGTAGCGCCCAGTTCTGCAGTATTCCTTGCACGCCAACCAAGGTCCATGCTGGTGTACGCGGCGAGTGCGGTAGTCCTCCTTTTGACAGGACTGGGTGTATCATACGGCGGTGAGTGGCTAACGTACATAGGATTCACGATAGCCGGGTACGCCGTTCCTTTGATCGTCCTCGCCTACATCGTCCGCAGCGACGTCTACGAGAGGGAGCCCCTGGCAATAGTGGCCTACTGTTTCGGGTGGGGTGCGTTCAGCGGCATCATAGCGGGGGTACTCAACTCCCTGATCACGGGTCCCTTCCTGGGAGCAGGCGGCGCTGGCTTCATCGAGGAGCCCTTGAAGATATGGGGGGTCTACCAGATAGCTAAGAGCGCCAGGATGAGGAACGAGTTCAATGATCACCTAGATGGAATCATCTACGGGGCCGCTGCTGGTGCGGGCTTCGCGGGCCTTGAGAACTTTTGGTACATCACGGATATGGTGCTGAACAACGCGTACCCCGCCCTTTTCGCCATCTTCATCAGGTCCCTCACGGGGGTCATGCACATCAGCTGGAGTGCCATCGCAGGCCGGAGTCTGGGCGTGGCGAAAGCTACGAAAGGCGAGATTAAGAGGTCTGATATGCTTCCAGGGATCCTCGTGGCGGCGTTTATCCACTTCCTCTGGAACAGCTTACCAAGTGACATCAGCCTTCTCATCATCTTGCCGTTCACACTCGGGGGCCTCAGGAACATGATCAAGGCTGCTGTCGATGATGAGAAACGATGGGGTTTCGAGTTCTTCGCCCCCGACGAGAAGGAGTAACGGTCATGGAGTACATCACAGGGTGGGCCACGGTCCTCGGACTGATTGCAACCAGCGCCCTCCTCGTGATGAACGTGTTGAGCCCCCATCAGGGCGAGAGGAGGGTATGGGTTCATTGCGCCATGGGGAAGTTGACGTTGGTGGCCACGGTTGCAGACGTCTTCAGGGTATCCTTCGACGGTTTCAACGATATCGCCATCTGGGCCTCGGTTATCCTGATATTCGTAACGGTAGGCACGGGACTTGTACTCAGCTACCTCCCTGATGCGGGTAAGATCAGGTACCTTATTAGGTCTATACATCCAGCCCTCATCTTGGCCATTATCATCACAGTGATCCATCACGTACTGGTGACC
>JAUWLH010000027.1 GCA_030613835.1 Candidatus Bathyarchaeota archaeon
ATCAATTGCCGTGAATCCCCCATTTGGAGCGGCCGCTGCTTCTTCATAGGATATATTGACAGGTTTAGTTGCCACCACTGCGTCTTCAGCCAGACATTTGTACTCGGCATAGGCACCAAAACTGAACCCATGGTATGTAGATGCAAAAACCGGGTCACCTTCTTTAAATCGAGTTACATCTTTGCCTACTGACTCGACTTGCCCGGCTAGCTCCATCCCCAGTATCTTTCTTCTTGGTTTAAAAATACCTAAATACATTCGTCCGAGGAGCCATTGTATGGAGCGCGTAGGAAAACCAAGTGAGGGCATGCGCATTCTCGTGTCCCCTACGTGTACAGTTGTCGCAAATATTTTTATCAGTACTTCATTGTCCTTCGGAGATGGCTTTTCTACCTCTTTGAGCTGAAGAACCTCAGGTGGCCCATATTTTTCATATTCAATTGCTCTCATTCTATTTTCCTTCCTTGTAGATTTACTCATTTTACCTTCGTTATTATCATTTAATTCGGCTTCAAAACTATCTGTTCATATCGTTATAGCTGAACGTTTCTTGTAGGCTCTGCTTCAAATTCAGAGCAAACTCTTCTGCATGTTTGAGATCTTCAGCATTAGGTCTACCCTTATTAATTCCACCCAAAAACCTGAGAAAACTATTGGTGTTATAACCTTTGCATTGAAATTCGCCAACTATTATGCAGCCTCTACCTCGGAGTTTTTCCCTAAGCGCCATGTGGTCTCTAGTGAGCTTGTCTTCTCCTGTAAGCGCACTCGTTGAGAAAATGAACGCGTTCTTGTCTTTGAACTGGGGTAGTTTATCGGCGAAGTCAAGCAGACCCTGATAATGTTTATCGCTATCAATCCCTGAACCGAAGCCTATTAGATCATAATCTTGAAGCTTCTGTCGGTTAATTTGCTGTGGCGATGTAATTTGTGCATCAAGAACTTTTGCGAAGACTTGAGCGACTTTCTCGGTATTGTTATGATGATATGAAAGCGTAATCAATAGAGATTTCATTGGCAATACGCTCTCACCAGTCATCCTCATCAGCTGAGTGCCCAAATATTCTAATAAAAACGTTGCCATTTCTCAGCAGCTTATTTTGGGGTAAAAATACCGGGAGTTGTAGTTTAAATATGGATGATCTTAAGGGATATAATTTTTTTAATTGGCGCGCGCGGAGTTGCATCAATCACCCTAGGGGAACAGCATAGCATAGTCCTGGGCGAAATCCTTGACATAATACAATAAACTCAAAACAGGGGATATCGCAAACTTTGGGTAAAACTGTGGCTTGTTTGTATATTCTATAAGGATAACAATCTGTGACCACCGATGATGAGTGTATCAGGTGAGTCAACATTATATCCCCCCTGACTGACATAAATTTGAACAGAATTGACCTTAAAACCCCATAGAAAGACAGACGCCTTCACTAACATCCGAGAGCTAATCAAGGTAAAACTCGTCGAGCAAACAGTTCCATCCATTACTGTCGCGGTGGCAAAAAACGGGATCACCGTATGGGAGGAGGGTTTTGGTTGGGCAGACAAGGAGAACAGGGTTCCAGCTGACGAGCATACCTTGTACTCTTTGGCATCCATCACCAAACCCATAACGGCAACGGGATTGATGATACTCAAAGAACAGGGGAGACTGGAACTCGATAAACCAGTTAACGATTATCTTGGAGAACAAAAAATCAAAGCAGGGGTGGGGGACCAAAAAGACGCAACGGTTCGCCGGGTAGCCAACCATTCATCAGGTCTGCCCCTGCATTGCCAGTTCTTCTACGAAGACGAACCTCACATCCCACCGGCTTTCGAGGAGACAATTAGGCGATACGGGAACATAGTAGCGGTTCCAGGCGAGAGGTACAGATACTGTAACCTAGGATACGGAGTTCTCGATTACATAATTTCACGTATCTCTGGTAAGAGTTACCCTGACTACATCCGCGAGGAGGTGCTCCATCCACTTGGCATGACTGGCGCATATGTGAACATAGGGGAAGAACATGAGGGACAACACGCGATACGATACGGGATCGATGGTCATCCCATCCCGTTTTACGATTTTGACCACAGAGGAGCATCAGCGGTTTACAGCAGCGCCCATGAATTACTCAGGTTCGGCATGTTTCACCTGAAAAACCACCTACAAGACCAGAAACCCATCCTAACAGATGAGAACATCGACGAGATGCAGCGCCCCACGATGAAAATCAAAGACAACGCGGGATATGGCATAGGGTGGGAGATCTCAAAACAGACAGGTTATACCGTGGTAAGCCATGACGGCGCCATGGGGGGCGTCGCAACCCAGCTGGTACTTGTTCCCTCCGAGAGCCTGGCTGTGGTTGTATTATGCAACTCACGCCAATACGCACTCACCAGCCTCATAGTAAAGGAAATATTATCGGTGATGCTGCCCGGCTACAAGAAGGGAGCCAAGGAAGAGGGCAATCAGGAACCTACAGAGTTCAAGCCATCACCGGGGGTTATAGGAAAATGGTCGGGTCTAGTCCACACCTACAAAGAGGATATCCCATTAAGCCTCTTGATAGAGGACTCCGGGGATATCCACGTAAAGTTGGGGGACCAGTTGACAACACCTCTCGACGACACGAGGTTCCAGGATGGATACATAAAGGGAAGTTTTTCGGCAGACATAGGCACCGAGGATTCCAACCGGCTTCCATACAATCTACACCTCGTACTCAAGCCTAGGAATAAAGTGCTGAACGGTTCAGTGATATCCATCTCGCTACAGGGTAAGAGACCGGGAAATGCATTAAGTTACTGGGCTGAGCTCAGAAAGGATAATTGAATAACTATTTGGCTTTCAATTTTTTTTCGTTTTTATAGTAGTTATAAATCTAAAATATTATCTTGTTATGCTGCGAGAAAATCAATATCCCTGTTACATGTAACCACGTAAAGAGATTACAGTGTTTGTAAATAAATAGGGTAATAGTGTTGAGGGTTTGAGCTTTCTCTGTTGACGCGCGCGTCGAAGAATATTCCTAATTTTATGGTTTCGGTTTTGGCATAGTGTGACTTAATTTACCATTCATGTAGCGCGCGCTATCTTGGCTTCAGGCACTGGGTTTTCGGTTAATGGGGTAGAGGGATTGGACGAGCGCGCGCGTTTTTTGTTATTCTGCTTCTAGGTAGATGTTTTTTCCGTCTTTGCTCAGGCTCCAGCGTTTTCTGTTTAGCTTGGTGAGTTCTCTGAGTTTTCTTATTGATAGGCTTGGTATGTAATAGGTTCCACTTTCTGTTTTTCTTATTTTCAACCTCATTGACGCCATTATTACCACTAGGTGGTTATTCTCTGTTTTTATGCTTAAGTTTTTGCTTTTTTATTGTTTTTATGCGATTTTATCTAGTGTTTATACGTGATTTTTCTCTTATAGGACTACTAGCAAAGGTTTGAGACTGTTGAGTCTGGTTTTATTCATTTAGTAACCCTATTAACACTATTTTACCAAATTCGTCTAATACATCACTTTTCTCTTGAGGCAGGGTACCCATGGTATGGTTCGAATCCCTCCCCCAACCCCAAACAAGTATAATGAATACTAATGGGCGCGCGCAGTATTTTTACAGCAATATTAACAACCAATAAAATGAACTCACTGATAAGTGGGACTCGCCGGTCCCACCAATCGCCTCACCTGCGAGTCTCTATTCAGTTTCATGTTGCTGGACTGGATGCAGGAAGTTGCATATGAGGTAATAGGATAGTAAACTGCCACGCGCGCTCTTCGTGGTGATTTCCTTCACCTTTCAGCTTTGGACAGTTGATAATCTGAAATATCTTGGATTTGGTGTCCCTAATCAGAATATATCTATTCTAATTCATGTGTAAATAGATGTTGCATGTATATGTTAACCCAGAGAAGTCAGCAACACACTGACGCGCAGTTAAATAATATTTCAGTAAATATAAATGACAAGTACAATGACAACCCAGGGACTACACCTAGGAATCGATATTGGTGGAACCTTCACAGACTTTATGCTCTTCGACCCTTCTACGAAAAGAATGCGTTTCATGAAAATTCTCACCACACCAGAAGACTATTCCAAAGGTGTCATGGAAGGCATACAAAAAATTACAGACTCTGAGAGCGTATTGACATGTAATATCTATTCAGTGATACATGGTAACACAATTGGAATCAACACAATTATCGAGCGGAAAGGCGCCAAGACGGGGTTAATAACTACAAGTGGATTCGAGGATGTCTTGCTTATCGGAAGACAGACAAGACCAAGGATCTACGACTGGCGAATAGGGCGACCGACTCCACTCGTTCCAGGAAACCTGAGAAAAGGATTACTTGAAAGGATCAACTATCACGGAGAAGTCCTTACACCCCTAAACTCTGAGGAAGTCCTTGATATAATCAAACATTTCCAGATAAACAAAGTGGAATCATACGCTGTTTGTCTACTCCACAGCTACGCAAACTCAAATCATGAATCAATCATCAAGAAGATTATCGAGCAGGAAGTACCAAATATATATGTCTCTGTCTCATCTGAGCTACTTCCTGAATTCAGAGAGTTCGAGAGAATGAGTACTACTGTCATTAACTCGTATATTGGTCCAGTTATTTCAAAATATCTTGATTCAATGGAATCAGATTTGAAAGAGAATGGTGTTAAGCAACTTCTAATCATGGAGGCTGATGGCAGCTTGACTTCAACAAGTGATGCATCCAAAAGAGCTGTTAGCACTATTGAATCAGGTCCTGCGGGAGGTGTACTTGCTGCTGCCTACATTGGTCAACTTATTGGGAGAGGAAACGTGGTTTCTTTCGACATGGGAGGTACAACCGCGAAGTGTAGTATCGTAATCGACTCGAAGCCTCTGATCACTACAATGTATGAAGTCTCTCCCCTTGAACTGGGAGAGAGATTAGTACGAGGTACAGGATACCCTATAAAAACTCCGGTAATTGACCTCGTGGAGGTAGGTGCAGGCGGTGGAAGCATCGCTTGGATAGATGCTGGAGGAGCTTTAAGGGTGGGACCTCACAGTGCAGGAGCTAATCCAGGTCCTGCATGCTATGGTAGAGGAGGAAACAAGGTAACGATTACAGACGCTAACATTATTCTTGGCAGAATTGATCCCAATTATTTCTTAGGGGGTGAGATGCAACTCGACTTGGCTGCTTCGAATAGAGTTTTGGATAATTTTGTGGACAAGCTTGGGATAAATAAATTGGAAGCAGCTGAGGGAATCTTGAGTGTCGCGAACTCGATTATGGCCCGAGGAGTGAAATACGTCACCACTGAGGTAGGGATCGACGTTCGAGACTTCTCTCTTATTGCTTTTGGAGGGGCCGCTCCTGTCCAAGTTGTGGACTTGGCAGAGATTGTGGGTGTGAAAGAGATCATCATTCCACCCTCACCGGGGGTATTCTCTGCTTTCGGTTTCTTAGTAGCTGATTTAGCTCATAACTATGTTAAAACCAGTTACTCGTTATGCTCTGAAACTAGCTGGGATGAAGTGGAAAAAATCTTCTCAGTGTTAGAGGAACGTGGAAACACACAGCTTGAGAGAGACAATGTTCCAATTAAGGATATGAGAATGATAAAGTCTATGGATATGCGTTATATTGGTCAAAGTCATGAACTCAACGTACCTGTAACGGACATCGAGGACCTCGAGAAGATCATAAACAGATTCCATAGAGTTCATGAAAGGTATTACGGTTACTCAATGCCAAAGGAAGAGGTTACAATTGTCAACTACAGGCTTGTTGCCATGGGTGTAAGACCAAAACCGGAGATAAAGTCGATTGACAAACTCAGTGATGACACATCTCTAGCCCATAAGGGTGAAAGATGCGTTCACTTCAAGGAGGAGGGCTGGGTAAGATGCAGTGTCTATGATAGAGAGTTTTTACAGCCTGGCAACGTAGTTCGTGGTCCTTGTGTTGTTGAGGAGTGGGATACTACTACCATTGTAAACAATGGATACAGTGGAAACATTGACAATTATGGCAACATTCTTCTGACCAAGAGAGGAGATCAGCGATGAGCATCGATATTATGAATCTGGAGGTGTTTAAGAACGCTTTCTTCTCCATCGCTGAGGAGATGGGAGTCGTTCTTATTCGTGCAGCATACTCAACAAATATCAAAGATAGAAGGGACTGCTCAAGCGCGATCTATACTAAGTCGGGTAATCTCGCAGCTCAAGCAGAACATATTCCATTACATCTCGGTATTATGCCTTCAGCTGTGAAGGCTATCCTCAGGTACTGTGAGAAGGAATCCATAGAACTTAATTCCGGAGATGCCTTGCTGTGTAATGATCCATTCATCACTGGGTCACATACTTGGGACTTGATGGTTGTTTCGCCTGTGTTCTTTGAGGGTGAAATCGTTGCTATTGTAGGTAATCTAGCTCATCATGCGGACATTGGGGAGCATAAGAGCCATGTGGCCAGTGAGGCGCTCGATGAGGGGATTCGGGTTCCCCCTGTGAAACTTGTTAAAGGCGGCGTATTGGACAATGAGATCCTTAGTCTTGTGAAGAATAATGTAAGAGTAGAGGAAATTGATCACGATTTGAGGGCTCAAATTGGCTCCAATGTGAGAGGCATTATGAGACTTGAGGAGATGGCCACCAAGAAGGGTGTAACGAAATTCGAGAGGTATATGGATGCTCTGATTAATTACAGTGATAGGAGACTCAGAAATGCAATCTCCCAACTCCCTGAAGGTAAGTCTTCCTTTGAAGACTTCATCGAAGGAGACGGTATCTCAGATGAGCTGGTTAAAATCAAGGTCACGGTTTCAGTAGAGAATTCCGAAATAACAATGGACTTCACTGGGACAGATATGAAGACGGCGGGACCAATTAACGCGCCTTTACCTGTAACTCTTGCATGCGCGGGTTACTCTGTGAAGGCACTTCTTGACCCAGATGTGCCCAGTAATGAAGGCGTATTTCGTCCTTTACATATAATAGCTCCTGAGAACTCATTGGTCAACGCCTGTTATCCTGCGGCGGTAGCTTACGCTAATTCGGTGACTTGCATGAGAATCGTCGATGTCATAATGGGTGCTTTCGCAAATATTACTCCCGATAAGATCTGTGCAGCTTCAACGGGAACGATGAATGCTTTGAATATTAAAGGAGTTAACCCTTTGACCAACAAGTTCTATGGGTACATTGAGACATATGCGGGAGGATGGGGGGCATCAAGAAATATGGATGGTTTAGACGCAACTCACACGCATATGACCAATACAATGAATGCCCCAGTAGAGGCTATCGAGATTGCTTACCCCCTCCTTGTGCATAAATATGCTATAATTAGGGATAGCGAGGGGGCTGGAAAAAGACGCGGAGGAGTGGGGATCACACGAGAGATTGAAGCATTAGGACACACAGCCACTCTTGGCGGAAGAGGAGACAGAAGGAAGATCAAACCATGGGGCATGCAAGGAGGAAGCGAAGGAAGAGGATCAAAATACTATAAAAAACTGAATAATGGCAGCATGGTAATTCTTCCATCAAAGTTTCAGGGAATCCAGCTAAAACCTGGGGAACGTATTGTAATCGAAACAGCTGGAGGGGGTGGCTGGGGGCCTCCTGAAGAAAGAGACCCCGAGTGTGTCTTTGAAGATGTAACAAATGGCTTCATCTCAATAAGAAAAGCTCGAGAAGTATACAAGGTTTCGATCGATGAAAAAACCCATCGTCAAAAATTAGGAGACTAACTAAAGCAGTTGCGCTCGCATTGGCTAACACATCGGATAGTATTCTCCTTCATCTCTGATAGTTCCTGGTTAATGTCTTTAATCCACATGTCCAGAGTCTCTGAGTATGTGTAGTTTCCCTAATCAATCTCGTAACCATGGTTGTTAGCCTATCTGACATCTTGAACATTCTTGGATCAGACCCTTTGCTGGTTTGTTGATATAGCAGATTTGTTGGTTTAGGTCAAAGTCTTCAGGAGTTAGTCTCCATGCTTCAATCGGTCTACATGCTGACTCTTTGAGTAATTGTAAGTATGAAGAGGTCTTTCTACCCTTACCTGATATCAGTTGATCAATCTCTTTCTCTGTCGGAATATAGGGTAGTTTCTTGACTCGTTTAAACTTCTTAGGAACATAGTCAAAACCATTGAACTTACACCAATCCTGAAAAGCATAGAGAATAGAGTTCTTGTGACCATTAGTCATCTCAGTATTAACGACATATCGTTCAACTTCTTCATGATCCCAGAGATTGACTTGTTTATTCAATCTCTTGATCGGCTTAAGTTTACTCTTGATTGTAGTTGGTGCTAGTCTCTTTTCTTCTAAAAGATATTTTTCAAAGGATACCGTAGATGTAAGAAAGGTGCTGGGGATGGGATTTGAACCCACGCTCTTTATCCGGCTACGGCACTGGTGCCTTTAACCTCTGGATCATGAGTCCAGCGCATTAGCCAAGCTATGCTACCCCAGCTCTTCTCCATAAAATAATGAACTATAATTTAAAGTCTGGTGTCATGTGGGAATATTTTATTCCACGACCAGCTTGGGCCTTGTCACGGCCATTGGGACGCCGTTCATGGTGTAGACCCGGGGTGTCAGTATGTTCAACGCATTTCCGAGACTGTATGTCATGATACCAGCCAGGTTCGCGACGCTCAACGCGTCGTTCTCGCCCGTCCTGCTGATGGGTTCCACGATGTCACCGACCTGGACATCGGTACCTGTGAGGTCCACCAGGAAGTGATTCACTGAAACTGTTCCTAGCACAGGCTTGATCTCAACGCCGACACGAACCTTTCCCTTCTGTGTCAAGCCTCTCGGGAAGCCATCATAGTAGCCAACGTGTACGGTTCCAACCTTCATTCTCTTCTGAGCCACAAATCGTCTGCTGTAAGTGACGGACTCGCCTGCCTCGATCCACTTTACGTGCTCTACCCTGGCCTTCCAGCACAAAGATTGCCTCAGCACGATCCCGTGCCCCTTGTCGGCGTCCTCAGGATAGAAGCCCATAAGCATCAAGCCAGGCCGTGACGCGTCGAGATATGTGTAATCCTTGTGGAACAGGGCGTTGCTGCTGGCGATGCTCTTTGTGCCCACCTCGATGCCTTTGTTGTTGGCAGCCACCTCAATGTCAAGCATCCGTTGCACCTGTTTCCTGTCAAGCTCATCGTCCTCGCTCATGGTGCTGAAGATGCCCTCTATACGGATGTTCTTGAGCTTTGATACTTCCTCGATGAAGTCATTAGCCTCGTTCCAGCGGACGCCTACTCTGCCGAGCCCAGTATCGATCTTGATCCAGATGCCAACGGTTTTCCCCAGCTTGCCTGCTGCCTCGTTTAGCCTCCTTGCGGGTTCTGGCTGGTAGATGGTTTGGGTAATATCCTGATCCACAACGGTCTTGAACTGGGAGTCGCTGAAGAGGGGGTCTATATTTATGATGCCTACATCCAGACCTGCCTCTCTGAGCTGCAATGCCTCGTGGAGCTTGGCTACCAGCACCCGTTTAACGCCCTTGTCCATCATGTAGGCGACCACTGGGACCACTCCGTGGCCATAGGCGTTGGATTTGACGCATGGAACGATCTCCCCGCCAGTCCTTGCCCTCACCTGATCGATGTTGTGCCCGATGGCGTCCAGGTCTATCTCGAACCATGACTGGAAGCCCTCGGTCATCTGGGTTATCTGGTCAGCTGTTGGCTGTGAACCAAAATACGCGCTCATACAGGGTATGAGACAGGGCTGGGATTTAAGTTTAGAAGAGGAAGGCGGGTGGCGGGCTCCACTTGGTGATGGGGCTTTTCGTGATAGCCATGATCCGGTCAAGCTCCAGCTCCTGGTCTGGAAGCACGAAGGTGATAGCAGTTCCTAACTTCCCGGCCCTGGCGGTTCTCCCTATCCTGTGGAAGTACATGTGGGGGTCGTCGGGTATATCATAGTTGATGATGTACGGTACGTCATCGATGTCAAGTCCCCTTGCGGCAACCTCGGTGGCGATTAGGAGATCGAACTTGAACTCCCTGAAACCATCAAGCACGGACTGTCTCCTCGCCTGACTATAGTTACCGGAGATTGCCTCAGCTGGGATTCGCTCCCGACTCAAGAAGGATTGGAGCCTATCTACAGTGTACTTTGTCCTGCAGAAGATAAGGCTCCTGTCCACCTTGAAGTAGTTGAGAACCGCTAGGAGGTTCTCCTGTTTCTCGTGGTGAGCCATTACCATGTAATACTGGGTGATATCGATGTTCCCGATCTCGTCCCTGCTCATGTTCACCTCGACGTAATCGGGAATGAAACGAGCGCTGAGCTGCATTGTGCGCTCGTCGAACGTGGCGCTCCAGAGGGTTACCTGGGGCTTTTTTGATAACTGGTTCAGTAGGAACTCGATGTCCTCATAGAAGCCCATATCGAACATCCTGTCGGCCTCGTCAAGGGCGACCATCTTGACGTTCCTTAGGTCCAGGTTGCCCCTCTTGATATGGTCGATGAGCCTGCCGGGTGTGCCAACCACGATGGTTGGGCCCTTCCTGAGTTGGTCGATCTGGGGCCTGATGGAGACGCCGCCGTAGATTGAGATGGCGTACGCGTCCATGTATCTTCCGTAAGAATTGATATCATCGGTGATCTGCTGTGCCAGCTCCCTCGTGGGGGCGACAATGAATCCCTCGACGTTCCCTGAGTGGGGGTCAAGCATCTCAAGCATAGGGACGCCGAAGGCGGCGGTCTTTCCCGTGCCGGTCTTGGCCTGGCCTACCACGTTTTTCCCCTCAAGCATAACGGGGATAGCGTTCTCTTGTATCGGGAACATGTCGTCGAACCCTAGGTCCTCAAGGGCTTCCAAGATCTCGTCTCGTATTGGCAGTTCTATGAATTTCATGTTGATCGTGTCGCTGAATGCTGAATCCTTTCACGTTACGTGAGGGTGGATTTAAAGGGTATCTATGACAAGAAACCCCCTAACATTGTAACAAAAAACCAATCTGATATCTGCAGGACGGGAGTAAATTCAATTAATTGATCAGCCTCGGGTCTTACAACAATAACCTCACGGACTCGGCCATGGGGAGTCATCTACAACAACCCCTCACCAATATTTCTTTCGAACTTGATAAATTGACACCTCCTGAAATCGTCCACCTCTCACGTCAATACTTCAAATGGAGATTCGAAAAGACCCAGCAACCTACCTAACTCCTCAATATCTCTATAAACCGAGCAAACCGGTTATTGTTCATGAACCAGTTGAAGTTTGATATAATCATCAAAAACGGGAGAATCATGGACGGCTCAGGGAACCCATGGTACCATTCAGACGTGGGCATTAAAGGAAGCAGGATAAAGGCAATCAATAACCTGGATAACGCTGTTGCTGGACGTGTTATCGATGCAGAGGGTATGATCTTAGCCCCTGGGTTCATAGACATTCATAGCCACAGCGATTACCCTGTCCTCATCGAGCCAGAGGTACACAGCAAGATCAGGCAGGGAGTCACCACGGAAGTAATAGGTAACTGCGGCAGCTCAGCAGCCCCCATGAACCAGAGCCTCAGCGAATACCGTGAAAAGTATGATAAATCCCAGCTTGGCGACGACTTTGAGTTCAACTGGGGCTCCATGAAGGAGTATCTGGATATGGTTCGCGACAAAGGCATCAGCTTCAACATCGTACCATTAACAGGTCACGGCACCCTCCGACAGAACACTATAGGTAACGACAACCGGGCACCCACCGAGCTTGAGATAAAAGAGATGAAGAGTCTCCTAACACAGTCACTGGAGGAAGGGGCATGGGGGCTATCCACGGGGCTCATCTATACCCCAAACCTGTACGCGAAGACGGATGAGATCATCGAGCTTGTACGGGTCCTAGAAGAGTACGACGGACTATACACTAGCCACATCAGGGGAGAGGGGGATACCCTGATCGAGGCGGTGGAAGAGGCCATCACCATAGGTGAGGAAACCGGCGTCAATGTACAGATATCACATTTCAAGGCATGCGGCAGTAGGAATTGGGGTAAAACGGAGGTCACCCTCGGGATGATACAAGACGCGAGAGACCGAGGCATTGATGTCACCTTCGACCAGTACCCATACATCGCCTCCAGCACAGGGCTAGCCTCGATCCTCCCGCCTTGGGCCCATGAAGGCGGGGCAGAGAAGTTGTTGCAGCGAATAAGTGACCCGGAGACCAGGGAGAAGCTGAGGGCTGAACCAACGGAGGAGATGGAGGACTGGACTCGGATACTGATCGCCCACGCTGCAAACAACCCGGGATATGAAGGGAAAACGGTTCAGGAGATAGCGGTCTTGGAGGAAAAGACCCCTTTCGACGCCATGTGCGACCTGTTATTGACCGAGAACGCCCAGGTCATGGTTATCCTGTACGAGATGTGTGAGGAAGATGTACAGAGGGTCATGCAGGACCCCAACGGTATGATCGGTAGCGATGGGAGGGCCATGTCCCCAGATGGGGTCTTTGGAAAAAGCAAGTTCCACCCAAGGTACTACGGAACGTTCCCCCGTGTACTAGGGTACTATGTCAGGGAGGGAATCATCAGTCTACAGGAAGCGGTGCGGAAAATGACGAGCGCCCCGGCCCAGCGCCTAGGGATAAAAGATCGAGGACTGATCAAGGAGGGGCT